>JAAYDO010000159.1 GCA_012729225.1 Bacteroidales bacterium
AAGACTATCGCGGTGAGATTATCCCAACCCCTGACGTATCTCACCAAGGCGGGATGTGTGGATATCGACGGAACCCGAGAGGAGCTGCGGGGCAACTACGAACTTGCCGCCAGGATAAGGGATGCCGCCGCCGAAGAAGGATTAAAGACCTATATAGAGTTCAGCGGAAATAAGGGCTTTCACGTCTGGTTTTTCTGCGATCAACCTATTCCGTCGAATACTATGTACTCAACCATAGAAGCTGTCTGCCTTAAGGCGAGCTATAAGCCGAAAGAGGTTTATCCGCTACCGGGGGAAGTTGAGGTCGACGGAAAGGGCAGCGGCGGTCAACCAGTAAAACTGCCCGGAGGGATACATCAGAAGACCGGAAAACTCTGCGGGTTCCTGACAGATGAACTTGAATGGGACGAGGAAGGATACCCAATAGTGACCCAAGATCAGGTGGCTCTTATTGATTCAATTGAACAGAACACCGCACAGGATCTTTACCGGTTAGCGGTGGAAGACCAAGAAATAGAAGAAGGGGAACCTGAATACAGCGAAACTCACGCGGTCGATTTTTCACTCCTGGCGCCTGGTGAACACCCACACTGTATCTCTTATCTTCTGGAGAAAGGTGTGCCTTCGGATTTGGAATACAATAAGGCGAATATGATTCTCGCCAACTACACGGTAGATAGTTTCCTGTCGGACGAGCAGGGGAAAGAGCTGGCCCGGATCGTCGCAGAGAAAACCTCAGCCGAACACCCGACTTCCAAGAAGATGGTGTGGGAGAAAGTCTCTAACTTCACCGGTGTTCTCCGCAGTGTAAGGCGAAATGATTCTAAATATCACTGGGGCTGTGGTTTTGTTAGGGCGAGTAAGGAATTGGTTGCCGAGGGAGGCTGTTTGGGAAGAGGTTGCCCTTTCTGGCCGTGGTCCGGGACAGAGACCGGCGATTGGAAGCCCTCCCAACTGGACTACGTGGCGGAGAAAGAGTTTTTCTCTTTCCTTTTTCATAACCCGACTAAGGCAGCCCAGTTGCTGGACACTACACTTCCCGTATCTGGGTTTCAGTGGGGGGAGGAGTAGTAGTGAATCATAACACATTATGGAAAGCAGTAAAACAGTGTACAGATGCACAACAGCAACTTACTAAAGGAGCTGTTTTGGGGCAGCTTGAGAAACTGTTACCGGATAAAGACCGGCATTCCCAGCTAGAAAAGTACAGTGCTTACATCGACACTCTTATGGAACAACCATCCTGTTCTGAGGAAACATTTAAGGAACACCAGAAACGGATCCGCGAGGTCGGCCTGAGGAGGCAATTGCTGAGGACACTCTCTGGAGCCAGGACAGATGTACTTAACCTTTCAGAACCACTAGAGGATACATTGGTCGATTTGAAGTGCGCTGGTGATTTCCTCCTCAGGAAGGCCGCCAGAGAGGCTGAGCTTGTGGAGGCTCAGCTCACCCCGTATCTGAAGGATTTACTAACCATCCAGTCGAATTCAATCCCCACACACTCGCCCTGGTTGAACAACATTCTCACCGGAGGCCTCCACGGAGGGAAGCTCTATGTTTTGGGGGCACCTCCAGGGGCTGGAAAGACCACTTTCTGCGCTAATCTTGCCGATTATGCGGCAGAACACAAATTCCCTGTCCTTTTTATCTCATATGAGATGTCAAAAGAGCAGCTTATAACTGCAGGAATCTCCAGGGCCGGTGGAATAAATTCAGCCCTCATCGAAAAACGGGTTTGGAACAAGTACGACGACGCTGGCAGGGACACTTTTATAAGGGACAGGCTACTAGAAGCCGCCGCCAATTACGGTAACTCCGTGGGCGAGAATCTCTCAATAGTAGAAGCCGGGCCAGATACTACAGCCGCAGTTATAAGCGGTCTCGTCCGGAACTTCCGTTTCAGTAAGAACCTTCCTGAAGACTCCCCGGTGCTGGTCGTAATCGATTATATGCAGCT
>JAAYDO010000026.1 GCA_012729225.1 Bacteroidales bacterium
AGGGGAGAATATATAGCTAATATGGATTCTGATGACATCAATATGGTTGATCGCTTTGAATTACAGCTCAAGTGCTTTGAGAGTAATCCGGAAACGCTTGTTTTAGGTGGGAAACACGAGCTGATTGATTCTGAAGGAAATGACAATCAAAACACCTGGTCATTACCAAGCATAGTCTATAGATGGGACACTCTAACAACCAAAGTTGCAGTTACGCATGGTTGCATGACAACAAGGACGGATTACTTACGGGAAATCGGCGGGTACCCGGAAGGTTTGGAGAACGCAATTGACAGAGCGCTTTTTCAGAAAATGGCTCTTGCGCCAGAATTTTGTATGAGGAATCTAGATGATGTCATTTACACAATTCGAATTCATCGCGAGAGCACAAGTAAGAAAAAAACCAATCTCCAGTTAGAAAATTCCAGGAGAGTTCGTAAACAAGCCATTGAAGATATCCTGGGCAGGACAATCCCAGAGGATGAGTTCGTTGCCATCTTTGAAAAAGAACCGGGTTATGTTTCACCTGAGCTTTCAAGACGTGCCATTACGATGTACGTTGTTTTTTACAAAAAGTACCTCAAAAGGTTCCGCCCTTCCACGGAAGAACGTGAGCATGCCCGAAAAATATTAGTTAGGCAGGCTTTTGGATTGGCAAGGAAGTACCCACAACAAAATAGTGTCAATTTTGTGAGGTTGTTTACAATCGATCCAAAATTCTTTATTAACAGACTGTTGGGTAAATTCCGCTTACCCGCGCGAGCTATATTCTAAATCAGCATAAAGGGAATGGAAATCAACGATTTACACATAAATAGACAAAAATCCTGGAGAGGAAATAATTAGATTCTAGAATGCGCATTGCTTACTTGAATGCTCGCTATCAACAAAACCACACCGGTGGTGGAACGGTGCACGTTGAGCAATTTATGAAGCACACGCTCGCGCTGGGGCACGAATTGTGGGCTTGGCAGGAGAATGTTGCAGGCATTCACGCGATTCCAAAAGACAGAATTAGGCGCTTGTGGACATTGCGGGGTATGGATGTTTTCTACGTCCGCTTAGACACATCACTGCCATCGGAAGCCAGGTGGGGCATGCCACCGAAGCGCTGGTTATACAACCCTCCATTGATGGTGTGGGAATTCAACACTCACCCGAACTATGTAGGTGTCCGTAGCGGAAACATTGCAAACAGTGATGTAAACATTGAACGATTTCGAAAATATGCGCCTGGCTGTGACCTGGCTGTTTGCGTTTCGGATGCTTTGGCAGATTTTGTAAGGGAAGAGCTTGGTATTAGAACTGTGCTGGTTGTTCCGAATGGTTCCGACCCTGACCTTTTCTACCCGGATCATGAACCTGTTGCCAGGATGCAGGCGTTCACGGATTCTTTCAACGTGGTTTGGATTGGAAGCGGCAAGGAAAGATGGCATGACCTTGAAATGGTGAGGCGAGCTGCTGCAAGCATCATAGAGAAATATCCAGACAAAAAAATCTCTTTTCACCTGATTGGTCCCGATCTGGTGGGAGTGATGGCAGACATGCCTGGCAACGTCTTCTATTGGGGCGCCCAACCCTATCAGGAACTGCCTGGCTGGCTTAGCGCGATGGACGTTGGATTAGTGTTGTACACAAAAGGTAGTGCAGAGTATGGCTCTCCGCTTAAGTTGTTTGATTACATGGCTTCCGGAATATGTGTGTTGAGCACACCCTCGA
>JAAYDO010000047.1 GCA_012729225.1 Bacteroidales bacterium
AGTAGGTCGCCGCCTTCTTTTTCAGGGGGACGCCTCCGGAGACGATCCGGGGGCGTCCCCCGAACCCTTTTAAAGAGGGGAGGATGAGCGGGGAGGAGCTGGAAGGGGAAACCAGGGCCAGTGAACCCGATGGAAAGCGGGGGAGGCCCATGCCTGAATGGGGCTGGAGGGGGATGGAATGGAATTCCCGGCAGGGATGCCATGCCTGAGTGGACTGGTAGTTCCCGGGTTCATATGTGAAAATGAAGTATGTGATTGCATTGTCCTCAAACTTCACGCTGAACATAAGATGATGAGCCTTAGAGAGTGGATTGACCGACTCGGAGATGTAGATGTTATCACCTCCTGCAAAGTAGTACGCCTCCGAACTGGCACTGCTCCTCATGCGTTCGTATGTGTAATCTGCATTGAGCCTAACCAGACGTACACTGTCAATCTTCTGTATGGCATTGAGACTGCCATATCCATTTGTGCGGTAGACCGATTCGCCCACACTGCTTCCTGCCTGTCCCCATGCTGGGAGTTTCTCGGTAGCAAGCGAACCGAAATTGTCGCCACCAGAGTGGTTGACCATATCGTAGAGACCAAAATTGCCGTCGTTGCTATATTTCGCAGAAGCAAGCATCTGGAAGTTATTGGTAAACATCATCCCAGTAGCACCTGCTGCATACAAAACCTCTTTTTCTCTCACACCAACGCCAAACTCTGGCTGTCCAAATGGTTTGAACTGTGTCTTGTTGCTCAGTTTCACATTTATAGCTACGTCATCGCTCTCCTCGTCTGCATCTATGCGATGCTTGTGATGCTTCATTATATCTACCTGAGTGGCATATTCAGCAGGGATATTCTTCGTGGCAAGATTGTAACGACCTCCAAGCATGTCGAGACCGCCGATGTAGAAGGACGAAATGTCCTTGCCCATGTAGCTGATGGCGCCTTTTTTCGAAAAACTTATGGCTGGCGATTCTTCAACCCGTCTTCGAGTGTTGCATCACCTTTCCTGAGGAATGATGCGAGGTTGTATGTCAACGTGTCATCCCTCTGCCGCAGCGGGTCGGGCTTCACCGTCACCTCCTTCAGCGAAATGCTTTTGGGTGCTAAAATCATATCCACCTTCGTCACCCGTTCCTTCAGTGTCAGCTTCTCGGACTCCTTCTCATAGCTGATGTGGGTGAACAGAAGCGATACCTCGCCCGTCGGCGCACTCTTCAAATCTAATGCATATTCTCCCTTTGCATTCGTGCTGGTAAACGCCAATGTTTTACCAGTGCTAAAGCACTTAATGATTACATCGCCAACTGGAGTATTGCTTATATTTGTTACATGACCCGTCACCTTGACCTGAGCCAAGGTAACGATTGATACGGTCATATATAATATAAAGAAGATGGAGTGTATATTATCATTATTTCAGTTCCAGTGGTTGGTATTTATGAGGATTATATGGTACATATAATCCTCCCATGAACTGATAGTTTCCACTCTTTTTTCCTACATTTAGGACTTCTTTCGTACCAGTCATATAAAACATGGGATTAGTCAGGTATAAACGATTGCCAAATACGTTCTTCTTCTGTTTCAGCATCTGCTCTCTTGTCGTTTTCTCGTATGGAATCACAGTCGTTATCATACGGAGTTCTTCCATGGAGAACTTTGAAACTAAAGAACCTGAGGAATATGTGATAGGTGCCGTTTCTTGATAAATGCCGATAAGTTTGAACGTATGGATACCTTCATCATCCGCAGCGTATGTTATCAAGCCTGGTAATCCCTGCAATTTCCAAGGACCAGCAGCAGTAGGAATGTCCTCTGCATAAAGTACATTCCACGTCTTGCCACGGAACTTTCCATTCGCTTTTTGGCATAGATAGCCGCAAACAGAATCACTGCCCTCCACCATATTCCATGTTGGCATCTCCGTATCTTCAGTTACCTCGTACTGAAAAGGCGGAATCGATTCGAGCGTAATGGTCTTGCCTTCCTGATAGCCAACCGTAGTTGTGGCGATATGCATCATTGCCTCATTGTGCATGACCCCAAAGTGGTCATCTCCTATCTCCTCGTCTCTTTGTTGCTGAAACAGATAGCGTTCGTAAGTCCACGTCTTCCACACGCCATCGCCCACCTGTAAGGCCAGGCGGATGGAGTCGGTGACAGGCTTTCTTTCCGCATCGGATGTGTTGATTGAATACTGATACACTGCCGTAAACTTTGTCTGGCACAAAGTATCAAGCTTTTCACCGTCTCGTGTAAGTATCTGTGCCGATACCATATTGGCAACGAATGCAAGAATAATTGTAAGTTTTGTTTTCATCATGCAATTATTTTGTATTATATAAACGTGAGTTCGATGAATTATAGGTGTCTATAAATTTGGCAATTAGCGAAAATTATTGTAACTTTATAGTGCTGAAACAAAAAGAATTACAAACAAAAATCACCATGGTCACCGAGGACAAAGTTACGGAAATATTTTATATGGCAGACGACTTCTGCAAATTTTTTGATACAATGATAGCAAAATACACGTTAAAACCGCTCAAAAAGAGAAAATATCATTGTGACAATACGATGTCAAAGGCGGGAATCATGCTTGTCATAATTCTCTTCCAACGGCTGTTCGTTAATGACATATAACTTATTACCAAGTTAAAAGGTTGCATGAAGGGTACGCTGATGAGCGTTTCCGACAAACTTCTGCTCAGGAAGAGGGCTATCATTGAGGCTGTGAATGATGAGATGAAGAACATTGCGCAAGTGGAACACTCCAGACATAGATGCTTTGAGAATTTCATCGTCAATTTATTGGGAACTATTGCCGCATACTGCTTGTTTCCAAAGAAGCCGTGCTTCGATGTACAAAGGATATTTGACATGCGGCTTGCTTTCTTCTGAATTCGTCTTACTCATGTTAAAGATAAATGATCCCCAACTGGCATATCCCATTAAAGTGGACAGTAATGTCTTCTTTTCATGAATCTTTCATACGTAGTGCTCTCATGGCATTAAGTACAGCAAGTACCATCACGCCAACATCGGCAAACACTGCCATCCACATAGTTGCAATACCGAAAGTGGCAAGAATCAACACGAGAACCTTGACACCTATTGCAAAAATCACGTTCTGGCGAGCAATGGAAATTGTTTTTTTTGCTATGAGAATTGCTGTGGCTATCTTCGAAGGTTTATCGTCCATCAAGACCACATCAGCCGCCTCTATTGCAGCATCTGATCCGAGTGCTCCCATAGCGATACCCACATCTGCTCTTGCCAATACGGGTGCATCATTTATGCCATCACCCACAAAAGCCAAAGTATGGTCAGCAGTTTTCTCCAAGAGCAGTCTTTCCACATGTTTCACCTTGTCGACAGGGAGCAGTTCTGCATGATACTCATCCAGTTGGAGTTGTTCTGCCACATGTGCACCTACCCCTTCTCTGTCTCCTGTGAGCAATACCATCTTCCCCACGTGTGTTGCCTTGAGAGCAGAGACAGCCTCATAAGCATCTGCTTTAATCCTATCAGAGATGACAATATGACCTGCATATTCACCATCAATGACCACATGCACTATTGTACCTACAGATTGGGCACAACGTTCGCACTCTTGTGGCTGGACACATAAGTATTGAAGCATCTTCTCGTTACCCACACAAACCTTCTTCCCATTCACTGCGGCGCAAATGCCATGACCTGCCATTTCCTCCACATGCTCGACCACACATCCGTCATCCTCTTTTCCAAAGGCTGTTCTGAGCGAGAGTGCAATAGGGTGGGTGGAGTAGCGTTCCACATGGGCTGCAAGGTGCAGAAGTTCTTCCTCCGAGATGAGTTCAGGATGAATACCATTCATTGTAAACACTCCCTCGGTAAGTGTGCCTGTCTTGTCAAATACTACAGTACCAATCTTTGCTAATGTATCCATATAGTTGCCGCCTTTGATGAGGATGCCCTGACGGGATGCTCCACCAATACCTCCAAAGAAGGTAAGGGGCACAGAAATGACCAGTGCACAAGGGCATGACACCACCAGAAAAGTCAATGCACGATTCAGCCACATTGGAAAGGCTATACTGAAATTGCCTGAGAAGAGTGGGGGAAGGATGGCCAAGGCAATGGCTATCAACACCACAATTGGGGTATAGACATGTGCAAACTTTGCGATGAAAGTCTCACTCTTAGATTTGTTCTCGCTTGCATTCTCTACCAAGTCAAGAATCTTAGAGGCGGTGGATTCACCAAAACTTTTCAGGACACGGATGGTAAGCACTCCCGAAAGGTTTACACATCCCGAAATGATTTCATCATGCACTTTCACATTGCGAGGTACACTCTCTCCTGTGAGTGCAGCAGTGTCAAGACTGGATGTTCCCTCAATGACCACACCATCCATAGGAACTTTCTCCCCTGGCTTGACAATAATGGTTTCACCCACTTTTACAGTATCAGGAGAAACCACCTTCACTTCTCCATTCTGCAAGAGATTGGCTGAATCAGGACGTATGTCCATCATTTTTGAGATGGAATCACGGCTTCTATCTTCCGCATAATCCTCAAATAATTCTCCCACTTGAAAAAATAGCATGACAAAAACCGCTTCAGCAAATTCCGTCTCTGCACCAGGCAAGAAACCTATGCTCAAAGCTCCTATAGTGGCTACACACATGAGAAAATCTTCATTAAAGGGATTCTTTTCCAAAATACCCTCAACCGCCTCACCTATAACATCATAACCAATGAGAAGATAAGGAACAAGATAGATGAGCAACAGTTGCCACACAGGTAAGTCCATCGTATGCTCGATGATAGAAGCACCTGCCAGCAAGATACCTGCTGTAATGATTCTGATGAGTTTTCTGTTCATATCCTTATAGTCTTGTAATTGATGTCATCTCAACAAATTTTTATCATTTCGCTCAGCAAAGAACACGGGAAATTTCCTTATTTCATGTAGCGTAAACGCAATGAGTTCGCTACCACGCTGATGCTGGAAAGAGCCATCAATGCGCTCGCCCACATGGGGGTGATCTGAAAGTTGATGCCAAAGAGATAAAGCACTCCTGCCGCCAGTGGGATACATACAATGTTATAGATGAAAGCCCAAAAGAGGTTTTGCCAAATCATCTTCACTGTATTGCGGCTCAAATGAATGGCATCAGGGATGGTCTGAAGGTCATCGCCCATCAGAGTGACCTGAGCCACATCCATCGCCACATCAGTACCTTTTCCAATAGCAATGCCCACATCAGCCAGTGCCAATGCTTGTGTGTCGTTCACCCCATCACCAATCATGGCCACAGTCCTACCTTGTGCTTGCAGTTCTCTCACCTTCTTCTCCTTGTCGCTTGGAGCCACCTTGCTTTCGTAATGCAAAATGCCCGTCTTCTCAGCCCAATAGCGCGCCGCTTCCTCCTGATCACCACTCATCATGTGAACCTCTATGCCCTGATGATGCAGTGCCTTGACTGCTTCACGTGCATGAGGCTTGAGAGTTTCTCTATCCTCAAGAGGCAATTGTTCACTTTTTGTGAAATCAACATTCAAATTCGGAAGAGTGAGTGTGCCAGTCTTGTCAATGACGATAGCATCCACCTTGCGCAGATTCTCCAGTGCGGCTGCATCCTTGATGAGGATATGTCGCTCTGCCGCTTTGCCCATTCCCACCATGAGTGCTGTAGGGGTAGCCAATCCCATAGCACACGGACAAGCAATGACCAATACGGCTACTGCTGAGAGGACGGCTTGTGGGAGAGCGGCGTTACCACCCACAATCCACCAAACAATGAAAGTCGCCAGTGCCAGCCCAGCCACAATAGGCACAAATACAAGAGCCGCCTTGTCCACAATGCGTTGCACGGGTGCTTTTGAGTTTTGAGCCTCTTGCACCGTACGGATAATCTGACCGAGAGCCGTTTGCTCACCAATCTCCCGAGCCCTCATACGCAGTTTCCCCTGATTGGGGATTGTGCCTGCCAGCACCCTGTCACCTTTACGCTTAGCCACAGGAGTAGGCTCACCAGTAATCATTCCCTCGTCCACATAGGCCGCATCCAGTGTCATGAAACTCTCTGCGCTCTTCACCTCGCCATCCACAGGAATCTTCTCTCCGGCTCTCACCTCAATCACATCACCTTTAGCAATTGTAGAAATAGGCACCTCTTCCAGTTCGCCATCCTTGTTCACGATGCGTGCTGTTTTGGGTTGCATGCCCATCAGTTCCTTGATACTTCCAGCCGTACTATCCTTGGCCTTCTCTTCCAACCATTTGCCCGTGAGCACAAAGGTGATGATCATCACACTTGCATCAAAATAGGTGTGCCATTCAATACCTCGGCTTCCCCACACGGTGTCACCCCAAAATGTATTGAAGGCACTGAATACGAAAGCAATAGCGGTGGAGAGTGCAACAAGCGTGTCCATATTGGCAGTGCCATGCCACAGTTGCTTCCATGCCGATACATAAAACTGACGTCCACACCACCACATGTTGGCCAGTGCAATAATCAGTGCTATTTGATTCTTGCCTGCATGAAATCCTGTGAAGATCCAACCCATCGACACTGCCATGCAAAGTGCTGAAAACACCCATGAGAGAATCATTCTTCTTTTAAGTTGTGAAAGCCCTCTCTTCTCTATCTCTTCAGCACTGCGGTCTTTCTCAATCACCATGTCGTAGCCGATATTGCTGATTTCCATCTTCATCTGCTCCAAGGTGATTACCTCGGGGTCGTATTCCACCATCGCCTGCCTGCCCGTCAGCGACACAGAGGCTTTCCCTATGCCATGCAGAGAGTTAAGTTTCTTTTCCACGTTGGCAGAGCATGCCGAACAAGCCATGCCTACCACAGGTATGATTTTCTTTTCCATAAGATAAGGGAGTCCTTTCTTCTATTATATTTTGTCAAGACTCTGACGATTCTTATTTCTGAGAGCCTTGAATTGTGAGGGTGTCAGTCCCGTCACCTGCTTAAACTGGCTGGACAGATACGCCACACTCGAGTAGTTCATCTTCAGGGCTATCTGTGTCAGTGATAGTTCATCGTAAGTGATGAGTTCCTTCACTCTTTCCACCTTCTGCAAAATGAAATAACGTTCAATGGTCATGCAGTTGATTTCGCTGAATAACTTACTGAGAGCACTGTAGTCTGTGTGCAGTTCATCTGCCAGATAACTGCTCAGATTCACCGATGGCTGTCCATCCCGATAATGCACCAGTTGAATGATGAGGTTCTTGATGCGACTCACCATCTGTTGCCGTTTGTCATCCAGCAGTTCAAAACCCAGGTTCTTGAGTTCTGTTCGGAGCTTTTGCATCATTTCATCATCCAGCCTGTCAGCAATCGTCGCCACTCCCAGTTCCACACGAATGGTGTGTAGGTGAAGTTGATTCATAAGCCCTTCCACTGCCTTGATGCAGTGGTTGCAAACCATATTTTTGATGTAAAGTGTGGTTTCTTGCATGATCGCTAAAAGTATAATGTTGAAAAATCACTCCAAAATTACAAATAATAATTGGAACTTATAGTGCCTCATAGCCTGAATCCTCTATTGTCTCCTTCAATTCTGCTTCAGAGACCTTGTTGGCTTCAAATTCCACTGTCACATTTTTCTCTTCCAGAGATGCCACAGCCTCCTTCACTCCATCTATAGCCTTGAGAGCATCTTCCACTCTATTCTTGCAGTGTACACACTTCATACCTTCCACTCCAAATACGATCTTTTCCATATCTTTCATTTTGATGTATAAACGCTGATTCTACTTTCTGATGCTGTCATAAGAAACATATTACAGCTCCTAAAAAATAGCGGACGTCACCCAAAGGTTCGTTTCCTTACTTTTTTGACTGCAAAGTTACAGTATTTATCCGTTCTATCTGTTACAAAATATTGGATAAAAGTTATAAGATTAACGTAAGTTCGATGAATCCACATACAGAAACGGTTGCTTCCGAACGTTAGCACCTCTTTTCAATCACACTCCTTCCTTTCATTTTTTTAAAATATCATTAGGATTTCTCTTCATTTATATCATGCTATTGAAGAAGGACGAAAAGATTCTGGAAAGTTTGGTCGCTGAGCGACTAATCCAAGAAGAAAGGCAATGCTACTATTACTTTTGCAAACTATTATATGTTATTTATATTCAGTAATTTATGTATTCATGATAAATCAACGCTTATGAGAGTGAAAACGCGCTTGTTGTGCTTATAACGCATTATTCCTTTTTCCTAAAAGCGCATCATTCTTCTCTCAGACTATATGGTTTGTAAGTAAATACCATGTAGTTTCTGCTCGTCTACCATATAGTTTCTGCTTTTCTAC
>JAAYDO010000166.1 GCA_012729225.1 Bacteroidales bacterium
CTGATCGTCGAGGCGCTGAATGGAGTAGAGCGCCAACTCGAATCCTAGGCTTTTGGTCGCCTTTGCGATTATAGGTTGGTATGAGTTTCCTACTATGCAGGTTATTTTCATTTTGGACACCTCAGCTAGATTTCATTATGCGCTTGGATAGACGTAGTAACCCCGATAGGAGATCCCCTGCCAATCCTCAAAATATTCTTTCAGTATGTCCTTAGGTTGAAGGTCCTCAAATAGGTCTGGATAGAAGTATTTGGCCAGGAAAGCCATGCCTGCCACTTCCATTGGACCGCGATTGAGATCGGTGCATACGATGAGGACCTTTCCGTCTTCGAAAGCGTTCGTAGAGCTGATGGCAGGATCTGAAAGAAGCGTATCCCTGACCGTCTTCATGTTCTCTATGGCGGTTTCATTGGCGCTGTAACCCGAAAAGCCGCCACCGAGCACGCTCGCCACGATTATATCTGGGTTCTGAGACATCACCCACTCCGGGTCCACATCTGCAGTACCCGTAGTGCTGAGAAGATCCTCGGCTATGTTAATTCCACCAGCATCTGCCAGCAATGCATGGTCTCCGCTCTCGCCGGTTCTTACCTTCAAGATCGGATAGTAGTAATCTGGATAACCGAAGAATAGCGTCCTAGGTCTCTCATCATCTGCGAGATCCTCTAATCGTTCCGCAATAAGGTCCCTGTATCCACTGTACCAATCGATCAGGTCGTTTGCAGAGTCTTTTTCACCAAATAGCTCGCCGAGAATTCTGACGTCGCTATCCAGTACGTCCTTATCGTGACAATTGATGCACATTACTGGAACGTTTATATCATCATAACTCTCAAATGATTCTTCGTCTTTAGGCCGGCTATATAGTATGACCAGATCCGGGTTGAGCTGGGCTATCTGCTCGTAATCAGGGCTTCCGTATTTGACGCTCACCTTATCCTGAAGCTCGGGCCAGTAAAGGGGGTCCTTGATGGCGTAAGATGTCACGCCTATGAGCCTCTCCTCTATGTCGACACCTATGGCCCGCATTATCTCTATGGCGCCGGTATTTACGCAAATCACCCTTTGTATCGGCACCTTCAGCGTCACATTCCTTTCTTGGGCATCGACGATGGTGAGTTCCGTCTCGTCCCCGTTTATGATCTTCTCGATCTGATCGATATCCAGGGCGTCTATCTCGCCGTCATAATTGGCATCGGCGAGCCTGGTGGGCTCATCGGTGCCTTCGATGATGCCCTCGACGTAGGCAATATCAACTTCGTCTATGCCATCGTCCATGTTGGCGTTGCCAAAGATTTCCAGTGTGCAATCGGACGCAAGTGCTGGAATGACTACAAGAGCAGATGCTGTAAAAAGCATCCATAAAAATAAGGTCGGTGTTTTCATACGGTCACCTCCAAGGGCGGATATACAAAGACACCCATTTCATCCAGGTCGAAGTCCGATCCCAGATACTCTGTCAAATATTCCTGATGTATCTCCTGTGGATTCAAATCGACGAATAGATCTGGATGAATAATTTTCGCCCAATGTACAATACCTAAAAGATAATCAAGCCCGTAATGGAGGTTTACATCTACCATGTAAACCTTCCCATCTTTCACCGCAGTGATATCAGCAAATTCAGGGCGGCTCATGACTTCATCCCTCAAATCCGCCAACTTTGAAGGATCTTCCACCTCGTATCCAGCATCAGTATACGCGCCTACGATGATGACGTCAGGATTCCTCTCCAGGATCGCTTCAGGATCTACAATAGGAATTCCTTCGAGATCGGAAAAGATATTTCTCCCACCGGCCAGATTAATCGATTGATGGGCGCCTGTGGTGTGACCATAAGTCTTGTAAGGCTTGTTGCACTCTACATAGACCTTTGGTCTCTCCTCGTCCGACAACTCTTCTGTCCGCGATTTGATGAGACCAATATATTTTCCATGGAAATCATCGATGTAGCGACTTGCATCATCTCTTTTTCCAAAAATATAACCAAGCATCATCAATTCATCAGTAAGATTCTCTGGTTTAGTAAAGGATAAGTCAACAACGGTGACGCTGTCTGGAAGGGTCTCAGCAAGTTCCGAGACGGTTGGCGACCACCATGTAATGAGTAAATCTGGATCGAGACTGATAATCGCCTCAAGGTCTGGATCTTTGGCCATGCCAAGCGCCGGTAGGGTGCTGAGTCCGGGTAGATATGTATACTCAGTAATAGGATTGGACACACCAACTATTTTATTCTGGACCCCCAACATCTGTAAAGCATCAGCACAATACTCATTCAATAATATAACACGCTCAACGGGCTTGCTTACTGTCACAATTCGATCCGTATAATCGATGATCGTAAGCTCCTTCTCCTCACCTGCTATGATCAACTCTATCTGAGCGATGTCCGCCTCATCGATCTGGCCGTCATAGTTGGCATCTGCCAGCTCTGTAGCGTCATTTATTCCTTCGATTATTCCCTCCACGTGCGCTACATCATCCTCGTCTATCGTGTCATCCATATTAGCATTGCCAAAGATGTCGAGCGTGTAATCATCTGCAACCGCAGGCATAATAGCCAACGAAATGCATGCCAGCACCGCCAATCCAAAAGCCAATCTATTCATCAGATATCATCCTCTATTCCATACTTGAGGTTCAAGTAGTATGATTAGATGCGAATTGTGTTCATTATTTATAACTTTTTCGACTAAATGCGTCAAATAATAAAACTACATAAAAATAGATGGGTTCAACGATGCGCTATTTGGCGCGCATCTAACCACCGTCATCTCGACTTTGCCCTATCTCATACTCGCGATTCCAGCATCTGATCCACAAAACCTTCACTCTCAGGAAGCACCGTGGCTTTGAGGGACGTATCGATCAGGAATTCCCGCTAGGCCACCATCAATTTCTATCGGAGGATACACGAACACACCATGGTCATCCAAGTCATAGTCTATGCGTTGGAATCTATTAAGGTATTCTTTGTGAATCGCTTCAGGGTCTAAATCTTCGAAGAGCTCTGGATGTAATAACTTTGCCAGATATGATATGCTTATAATCTGTTGTATCGAATGTACAATATCTGAAGCGACACAATAACAATTTCCGTTCCTGATTGCTTTGACATCCTTCAGTTCAGGACGGTTAATAACGCCGTCTCTTGTTGCGTCTACTCCTGCCATATCATCAATGCCATAGCCAGAAGGATCGGCACTCATCGCACCGATAAAAATGAACTCGGGATTTTCCGTAATAACCCACTCTGCATCCACCACCCCAGAAAGTTTGTCGGCAGCGATATTTGTTCCACCTGCCATTTCACATACATAACCCTCAACTGAATCTTTGTTTCTGGTATAATACTCGCTATAATGAGGGAAAGCCTCTATGAAAATCGTCGGTTTGTCCTCCTCAGAAAGTCCTTCAATTCTACTATGGATCATCTCTATATGTTCCCCATGCCATTCACAGAACTCCTCGGCCTCAGCCCTCCTATCGAGAATATATCCAAGTTTTTTTAACTCCTCTTCCATGTTACTTCCCCGGGAGTTTATTCGAACAACAGCGACGTTAGGTGCTATCTCTTCATCAAGTTCAGATTTCAATGAATAGTATCCAAGGACCATATCTGGTTCTAAAGCAAGTATTGCTTCAGCATCTGGCTCTAAATAATCTCCAACTGTTGGTAGCTTGGACATCACTGGTAGAAGTACATATTCTTCTGGAAGGCTTGAATCTATGCCTACCACTTTCTCTTCGGCTCTAAGTACCCTCACCGCGTCAGCCTGTGAATCTCCAAGAACAACTAATCTTTCCACAGGCTTTTTAATTGTTACATCTCCGCCATTGCTATCTACAATAGTAAGCTCTTTCTCGCCATCAGCAATGATCTGCTCTATCTGGGCGATGTCGCCCTCGTCGATCTGGCCGTCATAATTGGCATCTGCCAGCTGGGTCTCTTCATTTGTTCCGTCGATTATTCCTTCTAAGTACGTCACATCATCCTCGTCTATCGTGTCGTCCATGTCCGCGTTGCCGAATATTTCAAGGGTGTAATCAGCTGCATCCGCAGCCATAATGGCCAACGACGCGCATGACATAATTATCAATACAAAGGTCAATCGATTCACAGCTACCATCCTCTTTACCATACTTAGTCACTAATTAGTATGATTAGGTATGAATTATGCCCATATTTATAACTATTTCGGCGATCTCATCTTCTAAGGAACTCCCTGGGGGTCGCAGCAGCCATTCGCGAGGCCAGAAAGGTGAAAACCGAGGGGTATATTTCGGCGTTTAGCTGAATCGTTCGCGACAACTCCGTAGAGTATTGCTACCTAAGGGAGTTGTCTTTATTTCCCGATCATCTCGATTTATTAATCCTTCTTTCTCTAGCTCACAGATCTGATCTGGGAATATTTGTTCTGGTAATACGCCAAATCTTTTTAGAAATACTGTTTTATCTACGGCTGAGCTCAACCCTCTCGACATAAAACGCTTCATAAGCTGGTCGTCTGATAAACGTTTATTCATAGATATGGGCAGAGCTCCTCCCTTGATGGATTCGATGTAAGATCCCAATTCATCCGTATTTCTAAAGCTATATTTTTCTAATAGGCTGAAAAACCAATTGGTTATGCCTAGACCCAAGCCTTCATGTTGATATTTATAGAATAAGTCATAGTATCTGCTTTTTTTCCCAGGCAAAGTGAATCCTGATGAATATTGTTGTTGATAGCCACCGTCCTTTAAGATGTCAAGAGCGACGTTACACATGTCGTCAGCAATTTTACTTTCTGGCATCGGCGGAAGCACACCAGATTGTAACTCTTTAGCCAGCTTCAAGTTCGGATACAAATGAAACCTGAATATGCTTATATTGTCGACGCCCAACTCGATTGCTTTGAGAAGATCACTCTCCCATGAGTGCGTATCTTGGCCCGGCAAATTATACATAAGATCTATTCGGATGGCTTCGCAACCTAATTTCTTTGCCTGCAAAATTGTTTCTGCTACCACATGGCTGCTGTCGGTACGATTTAGGTTTTTCCTAATGATGTTGTCAAACGTCTGCACGCCGATATATAGGCGACTTAGACCGCAATCTAATAGCCTGTTAATCTTATGGGCATCGAGGTTGTGCGTTGTGCTTTCTACCGTCAGCTCCATATCTGCATTAAAATTAAAGCTATCTTTGCAGGTCTGTATGAGCACCTTCAACTCATCAGAGGAAAGCGTGGTGGGTGTTCCACCATGTAGGTAAAGCGCACCAAAATCACTTGACTCAATATATTTCATCCCGGACCAAAGTCTTATTTCCCCCTTCAGAGCCTGAAGATAGTTTCGCAACGCTTCATGGGTCTTAAAAAACCTTTTAGCGTTGCAAAATGAGCAAATTGAATCACAGAAGGGCACTGTTACGTGAATAATCCCTTCGTCTTTTCTGCAATCTTCTCTTCCCAAAAGAGCTACGAATTGATCCAGATCAGTGCAAGTTGTATCAGAAGCCAATAGAGGAAACAGCGTGGAATTGGTACAGTCCGCGTTCATATTCATCTCCCGTAAATACCCCGATTCAAGCTGCATCCGTTTCAGGATATGAGAAGATCAAATCCGGGCACTCCAATACTAAGATATCACTCAAATACTCTCGGTAAGCCGCTACGGGATCTGCATCGAATTCTGGGTGAAGCATCTTCGTCCAAAACAAATATCCTACAATTCCATCAGGCCCTTCCATCACCTCATTGCTGATCAAATATACACGTCCATCTTTGACGGCCTTCAAATATTCCCAGCCATCGCGGTTTATTACGCTGTTAACCAATGATTCTGGGGTTTCTGTACTATTCCAACCCCACTCCACCTCAGAACTCATGACATATTTGATAATAACATCAGGATCTTCGTTAATCACCCACTCACTATCAACATGGGGATAGGAGATTTGAAGGATATCAGCAATATTTTTACCGCCGACCATCGATAAACCAATATCGGCCTTTGTGCCGGTGCCATAGGTGCTTATATCTCCTGGGCCACTGTACGCAGTCTCTAAAAAAGTTCTCGGCTTTTCATCTTCGCTCAGCTCGCAGACGAACTCATCTATCATGACTTTATATCGTTCATTCCAGATAGAGTATTTTTTAGCGTTATCTCTTTCATCCAGAAGGTAGCCCAGCTTCTCAATCTCTTCGGTTATGATGCTTGGGTTAGTAAATTCGAGTGCTATCACTGGAATTCCGAAGTTATTCAGGTTCTCTTCGACTTCAGATATCGGCGGCCAATTAGCATAACTTATGACCAGATCTGGATCAAGAGCGGCAATAGCTTCATAATCTCCTACCTTCCAATCGCCTACTGACGGCAGATCAGACAGATCTGAGAAATAATAATCTTTTTTCTTTATAATATTGGATACGCCTGCAAGTTTATTCTCCGATCCGAGAATCCTAATCGCTTCAGCAGCATGCCCGCTTACGACGATTATAGTTTTCACGGGTTTTTCGATAGTAAGTGTCCTGTTGGCAGAATCGACGATTGTTAGTTCAGACTCTGTCCTGTCTATGATCAGCTCAATCTGGGCGATGTCATCCTCATCGATCACGCCGTCGTGTTTGGCGTCTGCCAGCTCAGTCTCTTCGTTCGTACCCTCGATGATCCCTTCTACGTACGCGATGTCACTCTCGTCTATCACATCGTCCATGTTCGCGTTGCCGAAGATGCTGAGCGTGTAATCAGATGCATTCACATGCATAATTTCCGGTGCAGTGAATGACGCAAGAATCATTAGACTAAAAAGATAAATAATTCTCATTTAGAGGTCCTCCGTCTCTATCAACGGGTAAGCATATACTCCCTTGAAGTCTACGCCAAGGAACTTTTGTAACCATTCTTCATGAACAGCCACTGGGTCCATATCTTCGAAGAGCTCAGGATGTAACCACTTGGCAACATAGGAGCGAAAAATGCTTGGATGTATTGACGATGCGTCGCTGGTAATGATGTAAACTCTTCCAGACTCAATTGCATCGATTTGATCAAACCCTGGACGACGCATGATATCGTCTATCTTATCCTCCATTGAGCTCATATCAGTTACATCATAACCGCAAGGGAGGTACGATGAGTAAGTCATATGAAGAATTACTTGTGGGTCCCTGACGATCACTTCTTCAGGGTCTACCTCAAGATCATCTTCGAGGTCATCAAAGATGTCGACACCACCACAAGGGACGATGGAACCTGTGATGCTGCTCGTTGGTTCACCCAGCCTGTAATCCCGATAGTTCTCAGCATAAATAAGAGGCTTCTCTTCCTCTTCCAGGTCCTTGACTCTCTCTTCTATGAAATCGAGATGTTGCTGTTCGAAATTGATGAGTTCTTCAACTCTTTCTTGCTTATTTAACATCCATCCCAAATTTCTTACTTCGCTTGCATACTTTTCAGGTACATAAAAGTCCATCTGAACTATTGGAATGCCTACAGAATCCAATATATCCCTATACTCTGAATAGTCATAACACGCATAAGCAAGTACAACATCTGGTTCCAGCTCGATGAGCTTTTCCATATCCCACTCAGTACTTTTTCCTATCCCAGGTGTATCCTCTATTAAGGCCCTAAATTCACCTCGCGTCTTTGCACCATCAGTAATCGCAACGATATTATCCGCCTCTCCAAGGGCACAAAGCATATAGGGACCATAGGTACCACCAAGCGCAGCTATAGTCGTTATCGGCATCGAGACCGTCACCGGATCTTCAGTATATGCCACGGGATGTTTAAGATATTGAACGAGCGTAAGCTCCTTCTCCTCACCAGCAATGATCAGCTCTATCTGAGCGATGTCCGCCTCATCGATCTGGCCGTCGTAATTGGCATCTGCCAGCTGGGTTTCTTCGTTCGTTCCGTCGATTATTCCTTCTAAGTACGTCACATCATCCTCGTCTATCGTATCATCCATGTTGGCGTTGCCGAAAATGTCGAGCGTGTAATCGGATGCAATCGCTGGTGTGACAACCATCAAGGCTGATGATAGAATAAGCATCGTCAAAAATGAGAATACGGATGAGTTCATTCAGCTCACCTCCGTTGGCGGATATACAAACACTCCATGCTCTCCCAGGTTGTAATCCAGCCCCTGGAACCTGGCCAGGTACTCCTGATGGATCACCTGGGGGTCAAGATCTTCGAAAAGATCCGGATGGAACCATTTTGCCAGGTAGCCTACGGCCAGGAAGTGTTTATTGCCTGTAAGCTCCTTGATGATTACGTATACTTTGTCATCGTCGACCGCAGAGACCTGGGACATCTCAGTTCGTCCAACCATTTCATCATGCATATCTTTCAGCCACTGTGGATCATCGACGTTGTATCCATATTTGCCCCGGGCGTAACCTTGCACGACTATGATCTCTGGATCTCGCACCATCACCTCTTCTTTGTCTACAACTTTGTAGCCTGTTACATCTCCGAAGATGTCATGACCTCCAGCCTCAACCACTATCTGATGGGTGACAGTTCCCACACCACCGACGTTGTAGGGATCTCCAAAACCCTCGAAGTAAACTCTGGGTTTCTCGTCCTCGGGGATCTCTTCCACTTTATCATTGATGTCATTCAGGCATTTGTTGTAGAACTCGGTGAAATC
>JAAYDO010000099.1 GCA_012729225.1 Bacteroidales bacterium
AGGCAGAATAAGCACATAGAAAACATGAGCCCATAAAAAGCAAATAGCGTGTAACTCATTGAGCTACACGCTATTTGATAGTGTTTTGTTATGTCTTTACTTATGCGCCTCATTTGACCTCCTCGAATCTAAACGCCATTGTGTATCAGCGTGTTGCGACTGCACGTTAACGATAAGAGGATGTAATAGGGGCGGTTGTGATAAACAAACATAGGAATCGATAAATACGTTATGGGTGATTCTTTCCAAGTACTTTTTCTTCCAACTGAGGCAGATTGTCTATGATGTTCGCGTCAATTTCGATTGTATATGTGCCCGCTGTGTTGCGCAGTGTCTTTTGTATGCTTGAAGGTTCGGTGTTGCTGAACCAGGCATAAAATAGATTGAGTGCAAACAGAGCCGTGGTCTTGGGGTCAATTCCATATTGGTTTGCAATGTTCCAACAGAAGTTCTTCAGGTCTGCTTGCTTCAGTCCTTTCTTCTTGCCGATAGAAAGGACCTCCATGCGTGTAACGCCATTGAGTTCCACAAGAAGTTTAACAGCTTCCTCTATCTGGTACAGTTCTTCATCCGTAAAGCCATAAGGCATGAGTGTATAACGAGTATATTTGAGGATGGCGTCAAGTTTCTTGGCCTCGCGAGCGGCCTTTGCCTCGTTCATCTGCTTTCGATCAATCTGTACTTGGTTGATGAACACTTCTAACTCATCATGTGCTTTCTGAATGTCACGTTTGAGTTGTAGCTTTGCCAATGCCTCAGGAGTAACGGATACTTCTTCTGGACTATGTGATTCTACATTGCTTTCTCTCTTGGGAGTATCATCAGCAATAGGTGCAGCATTCTTTGTATTGGTGATAGTTGCCGTCTTCTCTTGTGCCTTCTTCTGTATATGACCAAGGTTTTGAGCGATGTGCTCCTCCATCTCCTCGCGGTCTGCTATGTTGTTCCATTCCTTGCGATGAGACTTGAAGAAAGCATAGAGTCCCTTCTTGATGCCATGACAGACAAGCACAAACAGAGCGTAATAGCCAACGAATATCGGAATTGTGAGCAGGAAGCACACAAACTCCTTTCCTGTATCATTGCCCACAACACACTGAGCTGTCTTAAAAGCAGCGATGATGTAAGAGATGATGAGAATGCCAAGGAAACCCTTGTCAAAGTTTCGAGCCATCCCATCCTTCCGATGTGGTATAGGAAAAATGTCAATCTCCATACTTTTACAGTTCTTTGATTTGTTCTTGGGCAACTTCAATGGCTTGCGAACTGAGTTCTTGCTCGCCATCTACCGCATCAAGCACCTTGTCTGCCAACCATAAGGTAAGCATTTCGTTCTCGTCCTGATGGAAGTACTCAGCAAGTTTAGTAACTTGTTCACGTTTAGCACGCCTGTCGCCACGTTCAATCTTGCTGAACATCGGGGTGTCTATCTCCAATAGTGCAGCCAACTGGCGTTGCAGTACGCCATTCTCATCTCTTAGTTCTCTAATCTTTTTTCCGAATAACATATCTATGTCTATTTTTCTTCTTTAGCAAATTACCGGCAAATTACCGGCAAATTAAACTTGTTTACAATTATCGCTGATTATCAGTGTGTTAGCGAAATGCGGTTCCGTTTTTGGCACGTCTCAGCAAGTTACCAGCAAATTACCGGCAAATTAAACTAAGCCCATATAGGTATATACCTCATATATCGTTTCGCCGTATCAGGATCAAGTGCTTTAATCCTTCCCTGAGATACTGCCTCCTTTATCAATCTTGATATACTTCCAGCGGATGTTTCACCCACATTGAACCTATCTCTCAGCGACTTGTTTGTCAAGGCATCCCCTTGTATATACATTAGGCAGGCATGAAGATAGCATGACCAGAGTTTATCCTCCATAGGAATGTTACTAAACTCCATCTCTGAGAAGAGAGTGACCTTTGTGCTATCTTGGAAGACTTCGATGCGAGGAGCTGGGAGGAATTGAGCTTCACATGCCAGTACCATTCTGTCCCAACCACGGCCAAGTTCCTCACACATCTTTAATCGACGCATGAGTGATGCCAGTTTTTCATTTCTTGATTTTGGAGGATTGTCGATAATGCGAAGTATATCAACCAATGGAGTACCTGGATTCGTCACTTCGATACGATTGTCAAATATCTCCACCACTGGTGCAGCTCCCGTAATATATAGGTCCTGGTGAATGAGGCTATTCGCAATGGCTTCTCTTACAGAAGGCAAAGGGAACTTGCTTGTTGTTGACAATTGAACTGCATTAACATCCTCATTGCTTGGCAGCAAGGCATTCACGTAGCGTACGATATTCTCAAAGCAAATGGCATAACCCTGTATAAATGATTCTTCTTTTTGAATCAACAGTCGGTTGATTCCCTTATACTGCACCACACGCATAGCCTTACGGCCTAAACGGGCAAACTCATTTAGATCCTTTGCAAACAACAATGCTCCCAAGTTAGTAATCGAATATAGACCATTATCCTGCTTCTGGATGATGCCATCCTCATTCAGATAATGAACAACAGCTTCCTTTTCTGCTGGCTGGGGTATCTTCAACAAAGTAAAGTACGCATCCACCTGAAGTAGTCTGATGATGTCTTCATATCTTTGGTCTGTCTTTACACAAACGTCTTCAAACTGGGCATGACGTAGCTTATCCCATAACTGAGCACGGAATACAGGGAACTCATGCAGCTTCTTTGTGTAGCTACCACTCCTTATGTAGTCAACCTTCTGGAAGCTTACTGGCTCATTTAGTGCTTTGTGGATTCGAATCAGCTCAACATGCTTGCCATCTATCTCAGCATCATAGTATTCAAAATCCGCATTTTTGGAGAGCATATAGCGCAACCAATTCTCTAACTCTTGCTCGCCTTTCTTCTCCATCTGCAACCGCACCTTTGTACCAATTATCTCATGGGTCGTATCATCTACTCCCCATATCATATAGGCGTAATCGCGATCGTTCAATGTAGCGGTATTGGCAAGGGCACTAATGTCCTCGCCAACCATATTTGGCTCGCAATTGTTATGTTTGAACTCAACCCATCCAGCCTCTTTGGGCAACTTACAGAGTTCTTTTACCAGTATGTCAATATTTCCTATCATAGTCTTTAAACTCAATTCTGTTGGATTATATCTTCTGCTTGTTCAACAGGTCTTTTATGTTTATTGCCAGTGCAATAGTCTTTTTTCGTTTGCAAAATTACATATTAGATATCTTGATGCTTTCTTTTAACTCGATATAATAGACAACGACTATCAATCATCTCTTCTCTTCCATAAGTCACTCAAATGAATAACAGAAGCAGTAAATAAAGAATTGAAGATCAATATTTTATTTTTCGTAAATAGATTCCACAACTGTTCCACATTATCCATCTTACGTTTTTATCTCAGGTGAAACGTTCACACTTATAGCAGAAACTTCCTTTTTATTTTTCTTCTTCATTGATGTGTCACATTTTAAATTTCATAGGGTTATATTCATATTCAGAACACTCCCAAACCCATTGCACGACTTGTCGGGTCAAATTAAGTCGATTAACAGGGTCTTTAATCAGGCTTATTTCAAAAGAATCCTTGTTTTGATAGACTAAGGCTAGGTAATAATTACCAGGCTTATACTGTGCTGCAGCAAATTCGTTGTTTGTCATTCGGAACTTTTGTCCAACATAATCGATAGATTTGACTTCAATATAAATGTTCTTTCCATTAGGATCATTTCCCTCTAGGTCGAATCCGAGATTTTGTTTGCTTACATCCTTAAGCCTGAATCCGTTAGCATTTAATGCGGCTAATGTGTTTTCTTCAGCGCTTCTCCATTTCTGGATACCTTCATTATTTGCGACCGGCTTTGTTGACGTGTCAGCATCATTAAACCACTGAGTAACACTTGTGGGATTATATGATTTTTTATCATCATAATCATCTTCTTCATCATCATTGCCGAAATAATCGTCATCATCTTCTTCATCAGAGAATTGCACCTCATTTATTTTGGTCAATCCCATTTTTTTCAAAAATAGACTAATGTCGTTCTCAGAAATGCCATTATCAATCAGCAATTGTACATAACTCTCATCTATTTCTTCTTCTTTGTCATTTATCTCCTTGAATGAACACAATCCTCCATCCGATATTACTAAATCTGTTGTAGCCAAAGAGGGTAGTTTGTGATTCATTAAAACCTCTTTGATTCCTGCGGCAACTATTTGGGCATATCCCAATATCGAAATCTCAGTTTTTTCGACCTTCTTAATAAGCGACTCAACAACCTCTGGTTTGTTTCCTAAATACTTTAAGAAATCACTCAATCCGAGAACTTCACTGCACTCTGGAGCAATATATGGTAAATTTGAGGCATCCATGATTTTGGCAAAATCCTCAGCATTCAACCATGAAGGAGCCAATTTGATGTTTGAAAGCTCTTTGCCAAAAGCGTCCTTTATGTTCTTGGTAAATTCCTTCTCGAATGATTGTTTCATCAATTGAATAAGTTTCAAATCGAAATATGGCATCAATGCATCAACGACTCCCTTGTCATTATTGGCTAATGCATATTTCAACAAAGAGGCATAAAGATTAGCGAGTTTCGAGATGACCTTTATGGTTGTTTCATCCATTATCAAATGCCTGCGAGATGGGTCTGTACTAAAATCTCCATTTATCACAACGCCTAATCCACAACTATCCTCTGTAGGTAGGAATGCATGAATAATCGCATCGCTTTTAGATAATCTGGAAGCCTTACCATTATTCATAGAAAAAGCAATGCTACAATTTGAATCTGAGCACACGAACCAATTAGATATTGCATCTGTCGTAGAAACTCTTAAAATGCGCCCCTTTTCGTTCTTATCAATTTCAGCAATATTAGCAGTTACTATTTTACTTAAATCTATCTTTATTACCTGTATGTTATGTAAAAACAATAATGTGGTGCTGGCAAACGACGTGTATTCTTCATCTATCTGGTTAGCCAATACACCAGAGAAAATGAAAATAGTCTCATATCCCTCATCCTGTATTCTTTTTATTTCATCAGACAATTCATTTCTTACAGACTTGTCCAACTCGTGAGGAATTCTTATCAAAGGAACTTTTACCGCCTGTGGAATCAGTTTTTTAGATAACTCCTTAGAAAATGTAATTTCGAAATCGCCACTTATAAGATGTACTTCCTTTGCAAAACTTACAACTGATTTAAAACCAATTCCACGATAACCTATAGATGTACCACGTACCTTATTTGATGAAGCACTACGGCAAAGGCTTTCTAAATCCTTGATATTAAAAGGACGGCCATTGTTAGCAACAAACAGATAATCCCCAGAACGCATAACATAGAACTTAGTTGCATTGGCATCATCTGCATTCTGCAAAAGTTCAATAAACGAACGACTATTGTAACTTTCAGACACGTATGCTTCCAGTCCTGCAAGGTCAGACAAAAGCATTGGAGAACTCTTAGCTTCAGCTATAAGAGAATCTCTCAGTTTTGATAATTCATTATTCATCGGATAGGATAGATTCTAATTTTGCTTATCTCATCAACAGTAATGTCTAGATATATTTTACCAAAATGGTAGACTTCAAATCCTTTAAAATCGCTAGAGGACAGGCTGGTATGATATACGATTTCATTTTCTGAATCATATATGGCAGCCTCAATGGTAAAATCACTTTTTTCAACCTTACCATCTAAGGCTAAAACTTCGCAATACAAATCCAAGGAGTTTTCGTCTTCCACCTTGACTGAGAAATTTTGAAGGGTTATGCCAAATTGTTCCTCTATTGCTTCAAAGTGCTCAATTTTGTTCTTTAATTGTCTGCTGTATGTATTCCTTTCTATAGATTCAACAATCGACCATTGCCCTTTTTCTCTAATCAGTCTTAAAGTCGCAAATTTCCCTTCGTTTACTACCATCTCAATTCTATCGCCATCTTTTGCATTCCTAATATCCGCGAAAGAAACATCTACGTCAACAAAAGAGTTGTCTTCAAGAAATCTTTCATGATGACCAAAATCCCATAGATTACCATCTTTCATTCCGTAATCTATTGAAATATACTTCATTTCGACTCCTATTTTCTTTTTCTTATCATTAAAGTTGGTAATACGAAGTAATAATGTGAATGGATTTGAATATCCCTCTCTGTATTCCTCTTTGAGTATCTCAAAGGAGACACCATTAAATAATTTGTCTTTTAATAAATTCATATTCTGGAAATTATTGGCGCACCCGACAAACCCTGTGGGGAGAGTGTACGGATGCTAACCCAAAACTGTCGCTAAACGATACATGAAGAAAGGTATGTCTCTGACTCCTTTCACTTGTGCCCGGAAGCATTTGATC
>JAAYDO010000019.1 GCA_012729225.1 Bacteroidales bacterium
GAACAATGTTGCGATGACCAACGAACAATGGTGCAAATAAAACAGGTTCTGCAAGTCGTGGTTCTTCTCTGATTTCAAAACCTTTAATTCTTATTACTTGACAAAAATCACTCTTCCGTATGTCATTTCCGTTCAAAGAGTGTTGCTTTCTTTTGCACAAAAGGTCTGCGGAAAACCGATGGAAGTGTGATAGAGTCCCTAAATGGTTCAGATGTGTTGTTGTGACAGACATGACATGTTCCTTTTCCATGTGATTTTTGATGAACAGACACGTTTCATGAGGTCCGTATATATCTTTTTTGCATGGAAAAAAGCCCTGTGCTCTGGTTTTCGCTCTCTTCTGCAGCGTAAATACACTTTTTTTGTTTTTTTAAGCGCAAACATTTGGTGTTCAAGTTTTTTGAGCGTACTTTTGCATGTGACATTGCTTACGTGAAACAATTTATTTCTTTTACAACATGAACAAGTATAATCGTTTTCATTCTATTATAACCCTTTCAATCGCATTTTTTATGTTAGGAAATTTTCATTTGTTTGGTCAGAAGTCAGATTTTGCCTCTGTGGTGAAGTCGGAGTTGCGGCGTGTGGAGCGAGAAGCAGAAAAGGATCCAGATACCTTTAAAGAGAATATCGCTCAACTCGAGAAAGACTGGTCGAATAGAAAAGACCCTGTGGAAAGGAGTGTGGTGCATGCCATGCTGGGCTCTGGTTATGGAGAGATGAAGTGGACCAGCATCACAGATTTTGATGAGGAGACTCGTGATCATTATGATGCTCTCAGGAAGAGTCACTTTGATCATGTGTTTGACGACATGAAGGCTCTTGCTGAGACAAAGGCGAGCATCTATTCTGTTCTTCTGACAGAGAAGGGCAAGGATGATGACCTATTTAACGATGACATGCTGTCTGTCATGGTGCGTTTTGTGATAGCAAATGCTCAGCTGACGGCAAAGGAAAAGGCTGATATATATAAGAATGCTGCTGATGTTTATCGGCAGAAGGGTAATCTCAATGGCTATGGACTGATGAAGCTGGATGAGTTGAGGTCTCTTCGAACTGTGGAAGTGGAGCAGGGTGGTTTGACTTATAGTGCCTATGGCGAAAGAGTCAAATCCCTGATGGAAGAATTGAAGAAAGAAGAGGTGGGGGCTGATATGGCATTGGAGTATCAGTCTATTTATTTGTGGGGTGATGAACGTATCATTTTCTTGAGGAAGGCATTGGAGGAAATGGGTAATTCAAGACGTAAGGCAGACCTTCGCAAGAATTTGGATAGGATTCTGAATCCGACGGTGAGCATGTATGGCAGCAGTTCAGACTTGATGGCGAACCGACCTTGCAAGATGAGCCTGCGCTTCTGGAACTGTGAGGAGGCGAATATCACTGTGAGACAATATGTGGGACGGAAGAAGGAGAAGAATGGATGGGGTGCTTTGCTGACCACTGGTGATGTGGTGCATCGACAAAAGGTGAAACTGGCTATGGACTCAGCCAAACTGGCGAGAAAAGCACAGAACCTGCCTGTGGATGGAAATGCTGAAACGACTGTGACTCTGCCTGCTGGACGCTATGTGATGGTGGCAGAAGGGGCGGGCGAAGAGAGTGTGGGAGAGTTTACAGTGGGAAGTATGCGCATAGTGAAGATAGCTCTCTCCGCAAAGAAATGTCGCCTGTATGTGCTTGACAACGAGACGGGTCGCCCACTGCAAGGGGTGAAAGTGCAATGGCGCAAGAAGTTGCCTGCTGAAGAAAATCGTGCAAAGGGATGGGAAGACCGAAATCTGGATGGCGAAGCGCTGACAGATGCTAATGGTATGGTGGAACTGAATGGTGAATACTATGCAAGGGCTGTGAGAAGTGAACAGGACTATACAGAGTATGAATATAACTATAATGGCCGTAATCAGCGTGATGAGGTGAAGAAGGAGTACCGTTGTAGTGTGATGACTGATAGAAGCATTTATCGTCCGGGACAAACGGTGAAGGGTGCTTTGGTCTTGTATCAGGAGGAGGGTGATGAGAAGATGGTGGCATCGGGCAAGGATGTGGAACTGATCATAGAGGATGCCAAGTGGAAAAAACTGTATGAACAAGAACTGAAGACCAATGACTTTGGTACAGCCTCGTTTGAATATGCGCTTCCTGCTGATTGTGAAGTAGGCTTGTTGCGCTTATCTGTCAAGGTTGGTGGGCTTCACAAAGGAAGTGAGTCTGTGAGAGTGGAGGAGTATAAGCGTCCAACTTTTGATGTGAAGTTTTCGGGACATAATAGCGGACATTTTGGCGAGACGCTTGAGGCAGAAGGTACTGCTATGATGTTTGCGGGCGTGCCTGTGCAGGGAGCGCAAGTGCATTATACTGTGTCATATGCTTCTATAGATTTCAAAAGATGGTGGTTTGTTGAGAACTGGCATGATTTGACAGAAGGTGAATTAATCACTGACGATGCAGGGAAGTTCCGTGTGCCTGTAGCATTGACGGAGGAACATCTGACTCCAGGCAGAGAGGTGATGCGTTATCGTGTGAAGGCGACTGTGACTGATGTGAATGGAGAGTCGCATGATGTGGAATGGGACGTGAATGCCAGCAACAGGGAGTTTGTTCTTGATTTGCAGATGGAGTCTGTGCAGGACTTGTCCAAGGATGCTTTGTTTGTGGTGAAGGCTTACGATCTGAATAGAGAGAAGGTCACGGTGTCGGGAGGCTATGAGATTCGCTATAAGGGCAAGGCTGTGAAAGAGGGGACTTTTACCTCTGGTGATAGCATATTGTTGCCCCAAGATCTTGTTTTGGGTGCAGAGTATGAAGTATATGTGAAGGCAAAGGAAAAGAGCGGGAAAGAAGTGAGCGATGCGACAAGTTTCAGATTGTATGACTCTTCCATTCAGGCGACCAAGGTGAGCCAGTGGGATATGAACCAGAAATACCGTGCTCTTGACAATGTTCAAGAGGAGAATTTCATCTACACGGAGAAAGACACCTATGAGAAGGGCGGAGCGGTGGACATATATTTCACCACAAAGGAGACGGATGCCTATATTATATATAATGTGTATAATGTGGATAAGGTTATTGATCATCAGGTAGGTGTGACCGATGGAAAAATGAAACATCTGCATTTGCCTTATCAGGAGGAGTGGGGAACAGGTATCTGTGTGGAGGTTCTGTATGTGAGAAATGGTCAGTATTGTAGCATGAAAAAGTCTTTCCAGTTGGCTGAGCCAGACAAGCGTCTCAAGATGGAGTGGGCTACATTCCGTGATAAATTGCAACCAGGCCAGAAGGAACAGTGGAGATTAGTCGTTACAAAGAATGACAAACGTGTGAGTGGTGCTGAGATGATGGCTGTGCTCTATGATGCTTCTCTGGATCGCATCTATCCACATTCATGGAACTTCGGTCTTGGCTATACTCGTGATTATGTTAGCTCTTTAGTGAGATGTTCTCAGGGTTTTGATATTCCTTCATTCTCTTTGAGCGGAAAGAATGACAGATCAGAATTGTATCGTCGCTCTTTCATTGACCTGAAGGCTTTTGAACATGATCGCTATCTCATGAGAGCAAAAGGCGAAAGCATGGCATTTGGAATGGCGGAAAATGCTGAAGTAATGGTGGCTACACGTTCTGTTTCAGAGCCTGTTCGAAGAATGAAGGGCGTGCCAATGCTGGCGGATGCTATTGCTGTGGCGGAAGAAGGGGCTGAGGAGATATCTGCTAAAGAGGATACTTTTGAGGGGAAACCTCCTGTGACACAGGAGAACTTTGATCAGGTTACCGTAAGAGGCAATTTCGAGGAGACGGCTTTCTTCATGCCTTATCTTGTGTCGGATGCTCAGGGCAATGTGGATATTGCATTCACTCTGCCGGAATCTCTTACAGAGTGGCGATTCAGAGGCTTTGCCCACACCAAGGATGTGGACTATGGGCAGATAACTGCTACTGCTGTGGCTCGGAAGGAGTTTATGGTTAGACCAAACATGCCTCGGTTCTTGAGATGGGGCGATGAGGCTGTGATCGCTTCGTCTATTATCAACCAGAGTGAGAAGCCTGTGAGGGGAACTGTAAGGATGCGCCTGATCAACCCTGTCACAGATGAGGTGGTGCTCACTCAAGAGAAGGGTTTTGAAGCGGAGGCAGGTAAGACGGTCGGTGTGGACTTTGGCTTTAGTGTGAAAGAGGAATGGATGGATCTCGATTGTGAGATTATTGCCATGTCGGGCAATGTGAGTGATGGTGAGAAGAATCATTTGCCTGTGCTTTCAACAAAGAAGGAAATGGTGGAGGCTGTTCCTTATTATATAATAGGAAAGAATCAGGGTGCAGAAACCATCAAGACTGTGGATGTGGGAAAACTCTTCAATGAGAATTCTGCCACAGCAACCCAGCGTGGACTGAAGATTGAATATACCGATAACCCTGCTTGGATGTGTGTTGAGGCACTTTGTGGTGTGAAGAATCCTACCGAAGACAATGCAATCAACTTTGCAGCATCTCTCTATGCCAACACAAGAATTGTTCAGTTCATGAAGGTGTTCCCTGTATTGGAAAAGCAAGAGAATCCTGCGGAACTCCAGAATAGAACAAGGATTGCTGAGGCTAAGTTGAGCGAGTTGCAGAATGGCGATGGTGGCTGGAGTTGGTTCAAAGGTATGTTGAGCAGTTACTACACTACATTAACTGTTTGTGAACAGTTGGCAAAGATTCCAAATCCTAATGACCGTGTGAAGGTGATGCTGAGAAAGGGTATGGAATATCTGGATAAGCAGGCATTGGATACTTATGAATACCAGAAAAAGGAGAAGGGAAAGGGGAAGAGCATACCTCATGATGTGGATACTCGTTATTTATATGTGTCAGCTCTGATGCCAACGAGACCTGTGAGCCAGCCTGTGCAGAAGATGCGAGAAGAATACCTTCGTGTTCTGGAAAAGAGTCCTCGTGACTTAACTATCTATGGTGTGGCTAATGTCGCTTATACACTTCGTGCGTTTGGACATACGAAGAAGGCAGATGAATTTGTTGATTTCTTGAAGGACTACACAGTGGAGAAGCCTGGGCAGGGACGCTTTTATGCTACTGATGCGGCCTACTATTCTTGGATGGACTACCGTATCCCTACTCAGGTGGCTGCTATGAAGGCTATTCGTCAGAAGGATAAGGAAGACTCTATTCTTTATGATATGCAGTTGTGGCTTATCTCGCAGAAGCAGGTGCAAAAATGGGATAGCCCTATGAATACAATAGATGTGGCTGATTTCCTCTTGCAGGTGTCGCCTCAGGAAACTTTCCATGAGAGCAAGAAGCCCGTGCTTATTGTGGATGGTCATGAACTGAAAGATATGGACTATGGCACTATTAATACAGAAAGAGACCAGTTGGAAGGTCGTGAGGCAAATCTGATACTACAGGGTAACGTGCTGACTTCTGTGCCAGAGGAGATGCTTGAGGATGGCGTGGAACAGTTGGAGGTGAGGAAACAAACTCCTGGTATTTCTTGGGGGGCTGCCTATGCTACTTTCCTTGAGGATGTGGGTAACTTGAAACTTTATGCTACTGATGAACTGAAGATTCAACGCAAACTATATGTACAGAAGGCTGGAAGTAGTGACTGGATGGATTATAGTGCTGCTGAACCAATCAAGGTTGGTGATAAGATGAGAATTCGTCATATCATCACGGCAGATCGTGATATGGACTTTGTTCGTGTCTCAGCGCAGCATCCTGCATGCCTTGAACCGCTCCGTCAGTTGTCAGGATATCAACGCATGGGAGGTCGTGGATGTTATCTCACCATTCATGATAGCCACTTCGATATGTTCTTCGATTGGTTTGCTCGTGGTACTTCTACCTTGGATATGGAATACTCTATTGTGAGAGAAGGATGCTACCAAATGGGTATTTCTACCGTAGAATGTGTCTATGCAAAGCAATTTGGAGGACATACTACAGGGTTGAAGGTTGATGTTAAAAGTGCACATTGATATTGTTATATGTGCAAAAGAGGGATAGATTAAGTATTTTGTGTGTTTTGATTTTCAGTTAGTTATAAAAGAAACAGAAAAAACTCAAAAAAAAACCTTGTAAACATTTGGTGATTAACGAAAAAGTCTCTACCTTTGCACTCGCTTTCGGGAAGGAACGAGGGTGGAAAGATAACAAATCGAGTGAGATAAGTTATTCCGATTGAATTTCCTAACATGGCGAGAAGGGCGCTTAGCTCAGTTGGTTCAGAGCGTCTGCCTTACAAGCAGAGGGTCGGCGGTTCGAATCCGTCAGCGCCCACAAATGACAATCGTCAAATATCTTGTCATGGAAAAAGAAGCGATACATAATGATTCATTTTCGGCTCGCTAGCTCAACTGAATAGAGCATTTGACTACGGATCAAAAGGTTACAGGTTTGAATCCTGTGCGAGTCACTCTTTATACGGCAATAGTGTTATAACTATGCTTGGGTAGGTAGGTAAGTGGTTAAAACGGGCAGACTGTAAATCTGTTGCCTTACGGCTTCGGCGGTTCGAATCCGTCCCTGCCCACAACGTCAAAACAAGATACAAATCAAGAATTGACAAGGAGAATAAATGAGGATTATGCTGCGGAAGTAGCTCAGTTGATAGAGCACTAGCCTTCCAAGCTGGGGGTCGCGGGTTTGAGCCCCGTCTTCCGCTCTATAATCGGAACTTCCGATAACGCCTCTTTAGCTCAGTTGGCCAGAGCACGTGATTTGTAATCTCGGGGTCGTTGGTTCGAATCCGACAAGAGGCTCTCAAGTTGGTGAAACCAATATTGACAGAGTGATGAAGACTGAAAGGTTGGATTCATAAATAGATCCTTCATGGAGAGGTGGCGGAATGGTAGACGCGCTACTTTGAGGGGGTAGTGGGCTCAGCCCGTGGGAGTTCGAGTCTCCTCCTCTTCACACAAGGTTCGCCAGACGGAAAATATTGCTTCAGTAGCTCAGTTGGTTAGAGCACATGACTGTTAATCATGGGGTCGTTGGTTCAAGCCCATCCTGAAGCGCAAATAAAATGGCATGCGTCCTTAGCTCAGCTGGTAGAGCAATTGACTCTTAATCAATGGGTCCAGGGTTCGAGTCCCTGAGGGCGTACAAAGATAGGGATAGAGACAACATCAAAATCCCCTTCTTTTTAGGAGAGGTGGTAGAGTGGTCGATTACAACGGTCTTGAAAACCGTCGTGCTGAGAGGCACCGGGGGTTCGAATCCCTCCCTCTCCGCAAACTCCGAGAATCGGGCTGCAAGGAAGGAACTCATTTGAGTTCCTTCCTTTTTTGTATCCGTATGGGGAGTTTGCTCACATATACGGATACAGAGAAAAGAAACAGGTCTTGCAGAAATCTTCCTTGAAGCCTGATTCGAGAGAACTTGTAAGGACTCCTGCAGCGAGCAGATTAGGGATGCGCGTAGCGAATCCCTTTCTCTCCACAATTCCTAACGTTTTTCGTATAATCAAATCAGCGTATTATGGAAGGATCCGATCTCAAAAAATATCCATCCATCAAACTGTGCCTCGTACACTATTAAAAAAAAGGAATGGAGAAAAAGACAAGTAAATCTGTTGAAGACTGGCTGTACAAAGTTAAGGAATTCTCTATTTATTGCAAAGGCAAGAAGTATTTCTGTTACCATCAAAAAAATTGGCGGTTACTTTTTCTCGTCTATGTTGCGGTCAATACACCTTCCCCGTGCTTCCTCAACCCTTCGATATTCCTTCGATAAGGCTTCGATAGGAGTGTATTGGATAATTAACATGAGTTCGACGAATTGTATTTGTCTTTACATTTGGCGACCTGCAAAAATGTTGTATCTTTAATAGTCTTGAAATACAAATGAAAACAAAACAGCCACAATGAATACCGAGAACAAGATTGCAGAAATATTTTGTGCTACAGATGATTAGGCTATGCCTATTTTCATTTCTGCAAGTTTTTTGATGCAATGATGGCAAAATACATGCTAAAACCAGTTAAGAAGAGAAGAATATCACCGTGATTCCACGATGTTAAAGGCAGAAATAACGATTGTCATGATTCTCTTTTTATAATAAAATGGAACATTGGCGGAAGTCGGACATAGCCTTTTCATGAAATATTTTAAAATATTGCTGTCCGGTAAAACTCAGAAGTGCATAGAAACCTTGCCCGAAGCCCAGTAAAATCAGGCTTCGGGCTTTCTTTTTGAAAAAGTAAGCCCCCTTAATCGAACAAAGTAGGATTTGGCGGTGCC
>JAAYDO010000158.1 GCA_012729225.1 Bacteroidales bacterium
CCTATCCCAGCGAGGACGCCCATCACGACTCGAGTAAGTCTGATGTTCCAGACCACTATGGGGGCCAGATCTGGGACGTCAAAGAAGTTCGGAAATAGCTTGTCGAAGATGGTGGCGTACACCTCTAAGACGGAAAACTTCAGCGGACCGAGCGATATGCTTATGCCGCATAGAAGTACTGTCAATAAAATAAAGGAAGATATGAAAAATATCTTCCTGCCGATGAAAGACTCGTACTCGTCGAGTACCGCTCGTCTCTTTCCGGCAGCTGCGACTTTTTCATCTAGCATGTCTGGCACCAAATAATTCCGACCATTTACCATTCAGCTCCACTTGTAGAGATCACAATTTTCCTGCATGTAGGTATAGAGGCCGTCAACGCCATAAAATCGCTCTAGTATCCTATTGCCCTCGGATTCTACATCCATGTCCTCAAATTTGTCTGGATAAAATAGCTTAGACATGTAAAGAACTTCAGCTACAGAGGTTGCCGGATTCCCTCCCACGTATCCACCTTTTGAATAGTAAACGCGTCCGTCTTTTACGGCATTTATGGATTGCAGCTTTGGATCGGATAGTATGTCCTCGATAGTTCCCATGCTATGAGATTTAGAGGTGCTGTGGATCAAAATCACATCAGGATTCCACTTGATAATCTGCTCTTCGGAAACAGTCACTACAGATTCTGGACCGATTCTGGCAACATTTATGGCCCCCGCTATCTCTATAGGTGCATAAGCACTGTAGGGCTGGGTGAGATCATAACAGAGATAATACACCTTGACTTTTTCATACTCCGGTATCCCCGAGGTGATTTTTGTCACCTTGTCGAACTCATCTTTGATGAAGGTGATCAGCTCCTCGGCTTCATCCTCTCTTCCAATCACAGCGCCTGTCACTCTATAAGCTTCAAATGCGCCGCCTTCGCCTTCATAATCAAATTTTGCAGAAATAGCCACGGTGGGAATGCCAGTCTTTTCTTGGATTATATCTGCCTTCTCAGGACCGGAGTTTCCTGATATGATCACATCGGGATGTAGGGACACAATCTGATCGAAATTAGGATCTCTATATGAACCGATACCGGGAAGCTCTTTGAGATGAGGATAGGCTATTAGCATCAAAAAATTTGGTGCATAGGTTTCGTCGGATAGATAGCTGGAAACACCTACCAGCATATCAGCACCACCAATTTCAACAATCAATCTGGTTTCTTCGGGAAAAGTCGAGACGATTCTTTCGACAGGTTGGGGAACCGTTATCGTTCTCCCAGCCATGTCGATGAGTGTAAGTTCGTTTTCGTCTCCGTCAATGATTAACTCTATTTGAGTGATATCGTCCTCATCGATTTGGCCGTCGTAGTTGGCATCTGCTAGCTCTGTAACCTCGTTCGTTCCTTCGATGATCCCCCGCACGTATTCGATGTCCTCTTCATCTATGACCTCGTCCATGTTGGCGTTTCCGAATATCTTCAGGGGGTGATCCTCTGCAGCAGCCGACGCCGCTGTCAATAACGTTGATGATGTTAAGAGCACCATCAACACAGCGATTCTAGATGTTTTCATGTTGTTTCCTCCAAAGGATATACAAATGCGCCGTTCTCATCCAAATCGATGTCAAGCCCCTGGAATCGAGTTAAATATTCCTGATGTATGGCTTTTGGGTCCAAATCCTCAAAGAGCTCCGAGTGGAACCACTTTGCCTGGTAGGCGAGCTGGATAATATGTCTACATCCAGCATTTTGAAAGAACGATAGCAAATGACTAGAGATTACGTAAACTCGCCCATCTTTAACAGCTTTAACGTCCTGTAGCTCGGGTTGACTTAATATTTCGTTTCTCGCTTTCTCTAGATCGGAGGTATTGCTAGCAGCTAGATCGTAACCACCCGCAGTCCAATGTGCCACTCTTACAATAATATCTGGGTCCCGAGCTATTATTGCCTCGGGATTTATGGACATGTAGTTATCAGGCTGATCCACAAAGATATCCTTGCCACCAGCCGTTTCGATGTAGGCGTACCTTCTATAAATGTAGGGTTTTCCATCATCAAAAGAAGGCGCAAAGTACACGGTTGGTTTATCATCCTCTGAAATCATCTCCACTCTATCTTCGATAGATTCAAGAACATCTCCATACCAATCGAGGTACTCTTTTGCTTCATCTCTTCCAAAGATGTATCCGAGCGTTTCCACTTCTTCTCTATAGATCTCGGGCGTTTGTAACTTAAAACGAAGCACAGTAATGTTTGCTGATTCTAGCACCTTTCGTACTGGATCAAGATCAGATCTTTCCGTTCCTGAAAGAAGGACGACGTCTGGGTTCAGCGCTAGTATCTCTTCAGTGTTTGGGTTCCATCCTTGTCCAATGGAGGGTACATCAACTAATTCTGGAAAGAACGCTTCATCTAAAAGACTTGGCCAAAGTCCTATACCAACGATATTATCTTTAGGCACTTTAAGTGACCGTAACGTTTCAATAGCATTTGGAAACGCAGGAATAATTCTCGTTATCGGCTTTTTCACTGTTACAGTTCTATTTGTAGTGTCAATCAATGTAAGCTTTGTTTCCTTGCCATCTATGATCATCTCTATCTGGGCTATGTCCCTTTCGTCAATCTCGTTATCGTAATTAGCATCTGCGAACGGAGTGGGTTCGTTTATCCCTTCAATGATTCCTTGTACATATTCTACGTCGTACTCGTCTATGGTATCATCCATGTTCGCATTTCCGAAGATCTGCAACGTGAAGTCCGATGCGCTTGCGGGCATAAGGCCCAGCGATATGCATACAGTCATCAACGTCACCCCTACCATAGTTCCCTTCATTTAATCACCTCTTGCTGACGATATGTGAATGACAGCCTCACTTTACTCCCAACGATAGAGTTCTAATCCCCTGGCTTCTTGCACCTTGTTGTATAGATCTTCAGCGCCGTAAACTTCTTCGAACATCCTGTTTGCTTCATCTTCTACGTCAAGATCATGGAACTCGTCCGGATGAAGAAGCTTGGCCATATAGTATGTCTCCACTACCAGTTGAATTAGGTC
>JAAYDO010000030.1 GCA_012729225.1 Bacteroidales bacterium
CCTCCTGAAGGAGAAAAAGTAATCCCTTGGTGTGAAAAAAGAAAGGCATAGAGTCATTCTAAGTCCTTTCTTGTAAAAACAAGAAAATGCCAACTCGACTTTGCAGTCCTGTTGGCATTTTCTATTTTACTATGGGAAACAAAGATTAGTCTATCTCCCCACTACCGAAACACAGATGATGATTGGCATCATAGACCACACAAAACTGTCCAGGAGCTACACCATGAATCTTTTCATCTGCTTTCAGAAGCCATCTTCCATCCTCTTTCTTTGAAAGAACACCTGTCAAATATTCTGGAGTATGGCGAATCTTGAAGGTCACACGCATGGATGATTCCGCACCATGCTCCCTGTATTCGTCAAAGAGGCTCATCCCAAAAGGATTGCCTGTGATGAAATGGAAGTCGTTCATGGTGACATGATCTTTATACACCTTTTCTGGTTCATAGCCATGAGACACAAACAAGATGTTTCTCTTCATATTCTTTTTCACCACAAACCAAGGACCGCCACCAAAGCCAAGCCCTTTGCGCTGACCGATTGTATAGAACCACAATCCCTTGTGTTCACCTATCTTTCGTCCTGTCTCTATCTCTCGCACATCGCCGGGGTTTTCTCCAAGATGGGCTTTGATATAGTCGCGGAAATCAATATTGCCCAAGAAGCAGATACCTTGACTGTCTTTCCGTTCGGCATTGAGCAGATGGGCTTTCTCGGCCACCTCACGAACCTCATGTTTCCACATGTGACCTATTGGGAACATGAGTTTGCTGACTTGAAGAGCATCAATCTGACACAAGAAGTCTGTCTGATCCTTCACGGGGTCTGGTGACGTGGAGAGCCACACTTGATGATCTATTATAGAAGTGGTGGCATAGTGCCCTGTGGCGGTAAAGTCAAAGTCCTTGCCCACCACTTGTTCAAAGCAACCAAACTTGATCAGTTTGTTGCACATCACATCGGGATTGGGTGTCAAACCTTGACGAGCCTTCTCCATGGTGTAGCCTACCACTCTATCCCAATATTCCTTGTGGAGATCTATCACATCAAACTTTAGTCCATACTTACGAGCCAGCCACTGACAGATCTCCACATCCTCTTCAGAGGTGCAGTTCCACTCAGTATCTCGATCGGGACCAATCTTGATGTAAAACAGATGAGGGTCTATACCCTGCTCTTTCAGCATGTGTACCGAAACAGCAGAATCAACGCCACCTGAAACTAATGCAGCTACAGACTTACTCATTTGCTTACCATTGCAGACTTCAAGTTCTTACTAATCTCCAGCATCTTATCTATAGGTCTGACTGCTTTCTCTGCAATTTCGGCATCGACTTCTATGGTAGGCCACTCGTATTTGAGCGTGTTGTAGAGTTTCTTGAGTGTGTTTAGTTTCATGAATGAACACTCATTGCATGAGCAACCGATGGTTTCACTTGTCTCGGGAGGGGCTGGAATAAAGACCTTATCAGGACAGGCTTTAGACATCTCATGCAGAATGCCACTCTCTGTGGCAACAATAAACTCTGTTGCCTCATCATTGATGGCATATTGCAGCAAACCTGCCGTTGAGCCAATCACATCTGCTAACTTCTGGATTGGAGCAGGACACTCTGGGTGCACAAGGAGTTTGGCTTTAGGGTGCTCAACCTTGAGGGAAAGGATTTTCTCCAAAGAGAACTGCTCATGCACATGGCAACCGCCATTCCAAAGAAGCATGTCTCGACCTGTCACAGAATTGATGTAATTGCCTAAGTTCTTGTCTGGACCGAAAATCAGTTTTGCGTCCTCGGGGAAAGAGTCTATCACCAATTTAGCATTGCTGGAAGTAACCACCACATCTGTCAAAGCCTTTACTGCCGCTGTGGTATTCACATAACTGACAACTTGATAGCCTGGATGTTCATCCACAAAATTTTTCAGGTCGTTGGCATTGCAACTATCTGCCAAAGAACAGCCTGCATTCAGGTCAAGTACCAAAACCTTCTTGTTTGGGCAAAGAATCTTGTTTGCTTCGCCCATGAAGTGAACGCCACACATCACAATGATGTCTGCATCAGTCTTAGCAGACCACTGAGCCAAGGCTAAAGAATCACCCACAAAATCTGCAATGTCCTGCACCGCACCATCTGTGTAGTAGTGAGCAAGAATCACCGCATTCTTCTCCTTACACATCCTACGAATCTCAGCACTCAGATCCACACCTTCTGGAATAGGTTCATCCACATATCCCTTCTCAATCCATGTGTCTTTTACGTTCATCTTATTGCTATTAAATGAAATAAATATAGGAAGTGACTTCTCTCACTTCTTTGCAAAGTTACGACTAACTGAGCACAATACAAAAGGAATAAACATTTTTTTAGAAAAAACACTTTACACATAAACAAGACCTCTCTTGAATGATGCAAGGGAGGTCTTGTTATGAACAGGAGTTCAATAAATATTCTGAACTTATTGAGTCCTTATACCTTTTCCGTAAAGCATGCCACGAAACTAACGCATGCGATTGTGACGACGAATATCCATTAGTTTTTCCATATTGAAGTAGGAATCACCAGGAAGTTGGTAATAAGCATTGCCGTATGGGTCTGAAGTGAAGAGCATAAGAGATTCCTCTCCCTTTTCCACAAACTTCACCTTACCTCTGGGAGAGAAACTGTAGTGACTATCACCCATTACTGCATTCACAAGACAATTGGTGTCCCACATACGCTGACCCGTGTCACATGTGTAATTGCTATAAACTGCTTTGATTGGATTCAGTTCTTGATCCCTGAGGTCTGCAAGCACGTCTTCTGGAAGATAGTTCATCGCATCACCAATGTTACTTGGCGACATGATGAGATCTACATTCTCGGGGAAGTTTTCGTAGAAATATTCTGACTGCTTAGATGCAGCACGCATATTGTAGCCACACATGCTATCAGTCTCTTCAAAACGACCAGACTGAATATAAACGGACTTCACTTTCTGGCTAAAGAGATCAAGACCATTTAGTTTAGAGTACTCATCTGCCTTAGACTGCATAAGTTCTGACAGTGAAGTGGCAAAACCTATAGCCACAATCACGATAGACTTATCCTCTGCCTTACTAAGAATCTTACGGTAGAGCTTGTAGCCATCCATGCACTTGCTTTCATCAAAAGAGCGTTTGAAGAGGGGATTTCCTTGAGCATCCTTCAAGTCACATATACCATTGTAGGGAATAAAGCAACGAGGATTCTTCACACCATTGCGCTCAAGACCTATAGGAATATTAGGGTGTCCATAATAGGTGTTGAAAATATCCACAACACCTGCATTCTTCTCGCCCTCACGATCCACCACAATACCTTGAAGATCTACAAGACCTTCGTCAATGTAGTGATGGAGCATCATAAGGGCAAAGAGGTCGTCGGTAGAACTGCCGAAGTCTGAATCAAGAATCATCTTGACGGGAGCATTTCTCTTTCCATTGATAAGACCATTGCCATTGCAGTAACAACACTGGGCATTCACATTGAGCGTGATGAGGCTGAACAACATCACAAAGACAGAGAGATTCTTTTTCATAACAAAACATTTTGATTAGATGATAATAGTAATATGCTCTTCTACAATATATATAATATAATATGTGGAGGAGTGTATATCTCAAGAGCATCAAACCTTCAACACTTTGAGACATACACTTCTCCACATTTCTTAAGAAACTGCAGGAATAGAGTTTGCAATGAGAATCAGCACGAGGAGACCAAGGATTGCATAGAGCTCAGGGAACACTGCAAGCACCATTGTTGTACCAAAGGCATTGTGACCTCCACCAATAGCAGAGATACCATTAGCACATACCTTTGCCTGACGGATGGCAGAAAAGAGAGACACTGAACCAAGAGCAAGACCTGCACCAAGAACAGCGCATGCTGCAAACATGCTGATATTTTCGGTTACAAGTGGATTGAGGATGAAGAAACCCACGAATCCGTACAAACCCTGAGAAGAAGGAAGTGCCGCAAGACCAATGTATGAGCCACTGGCTGATGGGTTCTTCTTAAAAGCGCCGATGGCGGCATTGCCACAGATGGTTACACCATAGGCAGAACCAATACCGGAGAGACCCACTGCGAGTGCTACACCGATGTAAGCTAATAATACTGGAGACATAAATTAAATAATTGTTTGAATAATCACACCTCTATGTCACCCATGAGAAGGGCTTTACTCGACTTTGAGGGGACTGAAGTTAAAAAATTAATGAATGTTGATAATATACTTTTATTCTACAATATCTGATATTGAATCATTCAAGACTACTGAGTCTTGGCCTCTTTTACCTCAAAAGGAACGTATTCCTTTCCGTTTCCTTCGAAATTAGCATTCTTGAAATACTCCACAAAGGTAAGACGCATTGGATGCACGAAACTTGAAATCATACAGAGACCAAAGTTGATGCCATGACCCAAAAGGAGGATAATAAGCATCACCACTTCATGAACACCAGGAATATCAGGACTCATCTCTGTAGCAAGGCTGTTGAATACTGAGCCAAGCACACCACCTGTAAGACCAAGAGCAAACAGTCGGATGTAAGACAAGAGGTCGCCCAAAAGACCCGTAGCCATACCATAAGCAGCCCAAATACCTCCACCCATGTTTACACCCACACCAAGAGCCTTCTTCAATGTAGAAGGTTGTCTGTATGCGGCAGGATTGTTGAGGAAGAATATTCCTAAAGCAGACAAGGCAATCAGTGCATATAGCACATAGCATACAGGCTGAGAGAGTGTAGCACCAAAAAGTGGAAGTCCAAACAGAATGGTGGCACCAAGAAGTGCTATCACCCATGAGAACTTACCCACGCCATAGATAAAACCATAGTTCTTCACAGCCTTGCAACCAGCCAAAGTCATACCTAACAACACCTGAATGAGACCTATGATGACAGAAATAATCATCATAGGAGAATAGCCAAAGAAGCTATCCTTCATGGAGTCATTAATAAAGTATGGCTGGATAGGCAGAATGAACGCCCAATCAACCTTGGCAAGATCAATGCCAAAGAATGTACCTGTGACGAAACCACAGATTGTCGTCATTCCACCTAACATGACTCCCAGTTTTCCAAACTGAGCAATGGAAGGTTTGGTAAATACAATAAAGAGACTGACTGCTAAAATGAGTAAACCATACCCCATATCTCCCATACAGAGACCAAAGAAAAGCATGAAGAATGGAGCAAAGAATGGTAGAGGATCAATGTCGTGATAGTTGGGCAACGAGTACATGCGCAGAATAGGTTCAAAGAGAGAAGAAAACTTATCGTTCTTTATCTTGACAGGCACATTGTCCTCAAAAGAAGGATCTGTCATCTCATAGAAGATGTGTTCTCTTTCGAGATAGTCCACCACCCTTTCTGCATTCTCCTTTAGTGTCCAACCCACCATCAGTTTGACCACTCCATCCATCAGATTCTCATTACTGAGATGAACCTTGGAAAGCTGAATGTCATTTTCATTGGCAATCTTTCCTGCCTCCAAAGAAGCACGGTCTACCGCATTCACTTGTAGCATCTGTTCGTGAATACTTGCCAACTGTTCCTTGAGTGTCTTACACTTCTCCTGATATACAGAGAGAGACTCCTCTGGCAAGAATAGGCGTTCTGCCGTGATCTCAGGCTCTTGTCCATCAAGTGAGAAAGCAATAAAATAAGTCTTCTTGCCCACCTCACCAATTGGAGTAGCATAATACTTCTCATTCCACTCTGCCTTATACATCTTGTTGTTAGCCACATAGAAATAAGGTACATAGCCCAACTGTTCCAGTTCACGGATATTATCCCAACTGAATTCGCCAAAAGGTTCTAACTGCTGGATAGCATCGTTGGTTGCATCCAGATGGTGCTTCACGCTATTTTCCTCCTTCTGCAAACGCTCTATTGTATCAATCAGGACCACGCCTTTAGAAGCATCAGCGGGTTGAGGCATATAAGTAGCCGAAGACTCATAGTTCTCTGCTGCAAAGTCAAGAGCCTTGAGAGCCTCGTCATATCGGGAAGAAAGATCGAGAGCATTCTGAAGTTCAACACTTGTAGCACCCTCTTGAAGTTCCTCCACATGGATGATCCCCAACTGACGAATATCATTGATGAACTTGTCATATTCCCCATGCACAATGAGGAATGTGAGTTTCTTCATGTCTTGTATCATACTGTCACCTCTTCTTCTTTCCGACTTCTTGCCTCCTGAAGAGACTTCAAAATCTTTTGTGAAGATTTGGAGAGGTTCTCCTCATCTTCCATGAATCGCTTAATCTTGCGGATGGCTTCCTGATAGCCAGGAATCTGCACCTTCTCAAAAAGATTCACCTTTTGGGTGGTCTTTCTGCGTGCATGATCGATGAGCGCAAGTTTAGCAAGCACAAACTCACGCTCCACTGCTGTCTTAGCAAGTCCTTGCACAAGGTTGATACCATCGAAATACCACTTTGGTGCAGAGAAAAGTCCAAACGGCTTCACCTCCAACTCTATATTGAGGAGCACTGGCACTCTCACTCCTGCCACCTTCTTCACGTCAAGCTTCACATCCTTCAAACTGACGAGCGAAGTGTCAAATTCTCCCCAAAGAGCATACATCGACTCATAGCCACTAATCTGACTTTGCAGTTTCTCTTCCAAAGCCTCGGCTTCTGCTTTGCTACGCTTGACCTCCAGACGCAATGCAGTCTCCTTGTTCTTAATGATAGGCAAGGTACGCTGACGCATCTTCAGTCCCTTCTCAATCTGCTGAAGCGATGTCTTGTTATATTGAAACTTAATCATATAATATTTTCCACACTACACTTTACCAATAAAGATCGGTAAATTCCTTCTTGATATTGATCTCTTCAATCTTAAAGTATTTTTTGAAGAGAGACCATGTAACGTTGAGCATCTCAGTGGTGTCCAGATTGACATCGATAGCCAAAAGCTTGCTTGCATAATCCTTAGCAAAGTCAAGACAGCGGTTGTCATAGTCTGTCAGGTCAAAGCCGTTCTCCATCTTTGTCTTCGCATTAGCAGCATCAGAATAGAGACGGATTGCCGCATTCATCACCTGAGAGTGATCCTTACGAGTCTTCTTACCGCTCACAAGCTGCTTGAGTCGAGAAAGCGAGCGGAATGGATCGACAATCACCTTGCCCACATCTGAATCACGACGCAGATAGAGCTGTCCCTCTGTGATGTAACCAGTGTTATCAGGCACAGCATGAGTGATGTCACCACCCGAAAGTGTAGTCACGGCAATAATTGTGATAGAGCCACCGCCCACACTCTCTGGGAACTGCACCGCCTTCTCATATATCTTTGCCAAGTCTGAATAGAGAGAACCTGGCATAGAGTCCTTAGAAGGAATCTGATCCATACGGTTGCTCACAATAGAGAGAGAGTCCGCATAAGAAGTCATGTCTGTCAAGAGCACCAACACTGTCTCGTGCTTCTCCACAGCAAAATACTCAGCAGCGGTCAAAGCCATGTCAGGCACAAGCAAACGCTCCACTGCAGGGTCCTCTGTAGTGTTCATGAAAGCAATGATACGGTCAAGAGCACCTGCATTAGAGAATGTGTTCCTGAAGAAATAGTAGTCATCATTGGTCATACCCATACCACCGAGGATGATCTTGTCCACCTTCGCACGAAGAGCCACAAGAGCCATCACCTCATTGAAAGGTTGGTCGGGGTCTGCAAAGAATGGAATCTTCTGACCAGACACCAATGTGTTGTTCAAGTCAATACCTGCAATACCTGTAGCGATAAGTTCAGATGGTTGCTTGCGACGAACAGGATTAACAGAAGGGCCACCAATCTCCACTTCCTTACCCTCAATAGATGGACCACCATCGATAGGATTACCATAAGCATCGAAGAAGCGTCCTGCCAACTGGTCACTCACCTTCAGAGAAGGAGTGCGTCCCAAGAATGCCACCTCAGCATTGGTAGGAATGCCACCTGTACCTTCAAACACCTGAAGCGTCACATTGTCACCTACAATTTTCACTACTTGGGCCAACTTGCCATTGATAGTGGCAAGTTCGTCATATCCCACTCCTTTAGCCTTGAGAGATACGGTAGCCTTCGTAATCTGACTTATCTTTGTATATATTTTTTGAAAAGCTGTTGCCATAATTATTCTTTAATAATGCATCATTAATGAACGCAAAACACAATTGCCCCAAGGCATCATGCATTCTCTACCATTTCTCTGATTTGTGAAACAAAACCATTATACTGCTCACTCTTATAAACAGAATAGTTCATCTGCTTACAGATATTGATGAGTTTGCGGAAGAAGTCCACACAAGTTGTGAAGTCATCAAACTGGAAGTCATGCTCACAAATATCAGACACGAGATTGAGAATAGCCTCCTGTCGCTCAAGCGAGGTCACAGCATCCACCTCATCAAAGGCATCTTGCTGCAAGAGCACAAAGTCAATCACCTCAGATTTCCAAAATACCTCATGGTAGTCCACAGGCACACCATCATCACCCAAGATGTTGATCTGCTCTGCAATCTCCTTACCACGCTGCATGCGAGTCTTGAGTTCCAACACCTTAGGAATCCACGTGTCGTTAATCTTATTAGAGATGTATTCCTGAAACTCAGGATATTCGAGATACTTAGAATAAGAGTCGATTGGATTCACAGCAGGATAACGCTTCTTGTCTGCGCGGTCTTGCTCCAGTCCGTAGAAGCAACGAGCCACCTTCTTGGTATTCTCTGTCACAGGCTCCTTCAGGTTACCACCAGCAGGAGACACTGTTCCTATGAAAGTGATAGAACCCACCTCACCATTGTTCAAATACACATAACCAGCACGACCGTAGAAGTTACTGATCAAAGCACCAAGGTCCATAGGGAACGCATCTGGGCCAGGCAACTCTTCCATACGGTTAGACATCTCACGAAGAGCCTGAGCCCAACGAGAAGTAGAGTCTGCCATGAGGAGCACACGCAATCCCATCGCACGGTAATACTCCGCCATGGTCATGGCTGTATAGACAGATGCCTCACGGGCAGCCACAGGCATGTTGGAAGTGTTTGCAATGATAATCGTACGCTCCATCAACTTGCGACCCGTGTGTGGATCGACCAGTTCTGGGAACTCAGTAAATATTTCCACCACCTCGTTTGCACGTTCGCCACAGGCTGCAATAATCACGATGTCGGCCTCTGCCTGTTTAGAGATTGCATGCTGAAGCACAGTCTTGCCCGTACCAAATGGGCCAGGGATAAAACCAGTACCGCCTTCCACAATTGGATTGAATGTATCAATGGTACGCACACCCGTCTCAAGCAGTTTGAATGGACGTGGTTTCTCCTTATAGTTGGTCATGGCAAACTTCACAGGCCAACGCTGTACCATATCCACCTTCACTTCTGAACCATCTTCCTTCTCAAGCACAGCAATCACATCATGTATCTTATATTTGCCAGAAGAGGCTATCGTCTTCACCTTTGCCTTTCCTTCCATCTGGAAAGGAACCATCATCTTCAACTTCTGAGAGTTCTCCTCCACCTCTCCAAGCCAAGCAGAAGCCTCCACTTCATCACCCACCTTCACGAGCGGATTGAAGTCCCATTCGCGGTCATTGTCAAGTGGTTCAGTATATTGTCCTCTCTTCAGGAAAACGCCATCCATCTTGTCAAGGTCATTCTGAAGACCATCATAATTCTTTGACAACATGCCAGGACCCAATTGCACCTCAAGCATGTGTCCAGTAAATTCGGCAATCGAGCCTACCTTCAGCCCACGTGTGGATTCAAACACTTGGACATACACGTCATTGCCCACCACCTTGATGACCTCACTCATCAGTTTGTCGCCACCTGTCTCAATATAGCAGATTTCACCCTGCTTCACAGGTCCATCAACCGCAAGAGTCACCATGTTGGCAATCACGCCACTAACAGTTCCTTTAGTCATATCTTTTTTTGTTTTTATTCTATCTTATTTTGCAGTCAAATTAATGGTGTGAGCAGCCTTTGCCTGAAACTCCGCAGGAACTCGTGCCTCACCTCTCAGATTCTCAATAATCTGCTGGAAGGTCTCCTTACCCTTCTCCACATCGAGCTTTTCCCATCGGGACAACATGTCAATCTTACATATATATGCAAAGACAGCCTCAACAGAGAAGATGTCAAAGAAAGTCTGTTCATCCAGCCAAAGCCACTTGAAAGCATCTATCCTCTTCTCCTTCTCCACAGGATCCTCACAGTCCACGATTTTCATCAGGGCTGTCATGTAGTCATACTCATTGGTCAGACTGAAGTCCTTGGTGTTGTTGGTGAGAATGATCTCATTCACCTCATTGTCGCCCTGAATGTAGTCTGCCACACTCCATCCGTTCTTTCTTGCCAAGAAGGCAGTGAGAATATTGGTGATGTCAAGATTGAGCTTATACCACTGACGAATCATCTTGTTGGGACATGTCTCAATGGCATACATATAATACTGATAGAGAATGTCATCCTCAGGGAAGTATCCCTCCTTATCCTTGTTGTATGGATAGTTGCGGGCAAACTCACTCATGAAAGTAGGGAAACGGTGAACATTGAAGTTCATTTCCTTTGCCGAAGTCATCAAATCGACATACTGTTCGGCGGTGAGATTGCCTTCATCGTCCAACACCGAGGCAAAATCCTGCTTCCCCTGCCAGAGGCTTGGGTTCTTCAGCAGTTTGACAAGGTTGGTGCAGTCGTGCTTGAGAAAGAAATAAGAGATTATCTTCTTGTCCTTATCCGACAAGACCTCCTCCATCTGCTCTCTCATATCAGCCATATTGACTTTGCACTTGCTGTCTTCAAGCGAGAGGTCGGGCAATCCTGCCATTAAACAATAGTAATTTCCCATTATTCTTTATTATTTCTCAGAAAATAAAATCTCCACCAATTGTGGACGGAGGAAAGCCTTGAAATATTCTTCAAACTCTGTTTCGCCAAAGTTCACCTTGTAAGAGCCATCAGCAGGCTGAACTGTAAACAAAGTCTTCTGTCCGTTCACCTCCTCTATCTTCACGCTCTTATCCAGCAAGTCCTTGGCCTTCTTGGCAAAGACAGCCTTCAGGCTCTCAGCATCAGCAGTAGAAATCACAAGGTCCTCGTTAGAGCCCCACTTCTCTGCCAGCTTGAGCACAAACTCATTCATGAAGTCCTTGTTGCCAACCAGTTCGGAGGTTGCTTCACTCACCACCTTGTTGCCCACCACATTGGCAATCTCACTCTTCAAGGCATTGAGACTTTGAGCGGCATACATCTTGATTTCGCTCTTCATATTTTCTTCCATGCCTTGCACGTTCTTCTTGGCTTTGGCCTCTATTTCCTCGGCCTGAGCCTTGGCATCAGCAATGATTTGAGCAGCCTTCTCGGTGGCAGCAGAAATAATTCTCTCTGCCTCAGCATTGCCCTTCTCCACTCCGTCTTTCAGGAGTTTCTCAGTCAATTCTTGAATCTTATTTTCCATATTTAGTTTTGATAATATTCATATTCAGTTACAAATTAACGAAAAAAAAACTACATAACCCATATAGAGGTGATATTATTTCGTTTATTTTAATTAAATTTGCCGTCTATAAACAATATTTGTAACAATGAGAAGAACACTTATATCCATCATAGCACTCTTTTTCGGTGTCATCCTACACGCAGAAGACCTCAACAACCTTCGTCAATGGATTCCCGCATCCACCGTAAGCGATGATGCCGTCCGCACCTACACCCTCGATTCTTGCTTCAAGGCATACCCCATCAGCGACATTATCTTCCAGCGAATGCAGGGTAAATCCTACAAGAAGGACTGCACCATTCCTCGCTCCACCCTACGCTATCTCCACGTGCTCCATCGCAATGTGGACGGGCAGACACAACTGGGCGAGATTGTCTGCAACCAAGCCATCGCTCAAGACCTTCTCGACATTTTCCGAAAACTCTATCTGAACAACTATAAGATTGAGCGCATCACTCTTGTGGACGACTATGATGCTGATGATGAGAGAAGCATGGCTGCCAACAACACCTCCTGCTTCAACTTCCGCACGGTGTCAGGCACTCAAACACTCTCCAAACATGCTCAGGGACGAGCCATAGACATCAATCCTCTCTACAATCCCTATGTTCGGCGCAACGGGAAAGTAGAGCCTGCCAATGGTAGGCCCTATGTCACCAATCGGGTGAACTCTCGCAAAATCCCTGTGCCATTCATCAACACACAAGACCTGTGCTACAGGCTCTTCATTCAGCACGGTTTCCGCTGGGGAGGCGCATGGCGAACTTCTAAAGATTATCAGCACTTCGATAAGTGACAAAGAGGAATACAGACAGGAATCTGGCTGACCACACAGAACACATGACTATTCCTGCCTGACTTCTGATTAGCCCTTCATTGAGGAGAGCAGAGAAAAGGTGCGCAAGCAAGCTTGAAAGAAGTAAGGATGTCACTGCATTTTGGCACATCGCATCATCGCATCATTGTTTGTTCGCAAACGAACAATGCTTCAAGTGTCAACGAACAATGCTTCGATGGCCAACGAACAATGGTGCGATGACCCATGAACAATGCTTCGATGGGCAATGAAGCACGCATGCGTTTTCCACCCATCATTATTCCCTTTCCAAAGAACCCTCAACACACAATAAACCAATAAGATACAGTTCCGTCCCAAACCAAAAAGGGACTTCTCTTTCATATCATTTCCTGCACTTTTATTTTCGCCTACGCAAAGCGAAGCACCCACGACCTCTTTCATGCAAACACAGCACCGTATATTTCCTCATATATTTCTTTGGATTTCTTAGGAAATATGTGGAAAAACAGGCAACAGCAACATAGCAGAAAGACTACTTTTCTTTCTGCACTTTGGAAAATGAAATTAGGAGGAAAAAAGAATTATTACATCAAGTTCAACAAAAGAATTAAACTCATGTTATTTACTCTTCAAAATATAGAGAAGTAACCTTCTCCAATTTTGCTCTCAGCTTCGGCATAGAATCCTTCCTGATTCTTAATGTCATCGAGCAATGATTGTCAAACACCTGCGACACAATCTGGGGCGATTCATCCTTTACTATGTGCATCACATCATTCATGAAAGGATATTCAAAGAAGAACGTGACATCCAGATCCACCGTCTTCTCCACAATCTCGGCTGCTGCAATCGCCTCGGCTGCTGCCATGCGATAAGCGACAATCAAGCCTGATGTGCCCAACTTCACACCACCAAAGTAGCGCACCACAATGATGAGAATATCCGTGAGGTCATTGGAATTGATCTGCCCCAAAATAGGCTTGCCTGCTGTGCCCGAAGGCTCACCATTGTCGTTGGCACGGAACTCCAAACGCTCAGCACCAAGCATGTAGGCATAACAAACGTGGCGAGCATCATAGTATTTCTTCTGATACTCAGCCACGATTTGCTTCACCTCGTCCACAGAACGCACTGGCAGAGCAAAAGCGAGAAACTTGCTTCGTTTCTCGCTATAATTGCCTTCTGCTATTTCTTTAATTGTTCTGTAGGAATCCATTCATTCTCAGTAAATAAGAATTGACTTGTTAATCCATTTCCCTCATATAGGGAAAAATGCTTAGGAGAGTTTGTGAATCACCAAACCACTGCGCAACTTAGGTTCAAACCAAGTAGCCTTAGGAGGCATGATCTTTCCTGAGTCGGCAATGTCCATTATCTGATTCATCGTGACTGGATAAAGTGCCAATGCCATCTTCATCTCACCACTATCCACTCTGCGCTTCAATTCACCCAGACCACGCAATCCTCCTACAAAGTCTATACGATTGTCGCGACGGAGATCCTTGATGCCAAGAATCTCATCGAGGATGAGGTTGGAGGAGATGCTCACATCGAGCACACCTATTGGGTCATTGGCATCATAAGTGCCAGAATTAGCCTTGAGCGAATACCACTCACCCTCTAAATAGAGAGAGAACTCATGAAGTTCTTGCGGACGATACTCGGCCGTGCCTTTCTTCTCCACCGTGAAATTCTTCTCCAAAGCCTTTAGGAACTCGGCAGGAGTGAGACCATTGAGATCCTTGACCACACGATTGTAGTCGAGAATGGTCAATTGACTTGCAGGAAAACAAACTGCCATGAAATAGTTATATTCCTCATCGCCCTGATGATTTGGGTTCTGCTTTGCCTTTTCAGCACCCACAAGGGCTGCCGCTGCACTGCGGTGATGTCCATCAGCAATGTAGAGGCTTGGCATCTGGGCAAAACGCTCGGTGATGGTTTTAATATCTTCGTTATCACTCACCACCCAGAGTTTGTGACCAAAGCCGTCAATAGGAGCAACGAAATCATACTCAGGAGTTGTCTTGGCATACTTGTCAATCAACGACAAGAGCACATCATCATCAGGATAAGCGAAAAAGACAGGCTCTATATTGGCATCATTCACACGCACATGCTTCATGCGGTCTTCTTCCTTGTCAGCGCGGGTCAGTTCATGTTTCTTAATCACTCCTGTCTGATAGTCACCGCTGTAAGCACCCACTACAATACCGTATTGGGTCTTTTCCTTGTTGCCGTTGGCTGGGAGACAAGAAGTCTGGGCATAGATATAATACTGTTCCTTTTCATCCTGCACAAGCCAGCCCTGCTTCTGAAACTCTGCAAACTTTTCTGCAGCAGAAGCATACACACGAGGATCATACTCGGAAGTGCCTGGCTCAAAGTTGATTTCAGGTTTGATGATATGATAGAGCGACTTCTCATTGTCACCTGCCTCTGCACGTGCCTCATCTGAATCAAGCACATCATAAGGACGACTTTCCACTTCCTCTACATACTTTTTGGGAGGACGAATGCCTTTGAAAGGTTTTACAATAGCCATAAGTATATTAGATTGAAATTTAAAAAAGCTCTGAAATGATAGGAATACCAAACCATTTCGGAGCTTTTGTAGGGTTATCAATTATTTGTTCACCTGGAACTTTGTGATGCCATCCTTGATGAAACCAACAATCTGATTGGCAGCGGCAATACCTGCATTAGTATTCGCCTCAGCAGTCTGCGCACCCATCTTCTTAGGCGTAGAGAAGTAACGGCCCTCGAATTGAGCAAACTCAGCATCAGCATCTGGCTTGATGTCTGTAATATATTTAAGGTCTGTGCGCTCAGCCATGAGAGCAATGAGTTCAGGCTCATTGATCACTTCCTTACGAGCTGTGTTGATGAGGATAGCACCTTTCTTCATGGTGTTCACCAACGCCTTATTGATGCTCTGCTTGGTCTCAGGAGTTGCTGGAATGTGGAGAGACACAATATCGTTCTCTGCAAAAAGTTCTGCCTGAGAAGCTGCGGCGTGTACACCTGCTGCCTCAATAGACTCTGCTGAACAGTAAGCGTCAAATGCAGACACTTCCATGCCAAAGCCTTGAGCGATGCGAGCCACATTGCGACCGACATTACCAAACGCCAGGATGCCAAGTTTCTTGCCCTTGAGCTCAGAACCTGCCTTGCCATTGTAGAAGTTACGCACAGCGAAGACAAGCATGCCCAACACCAATTCAGCCACAGCATTTGCGTTCTGGCCTGGAGTGTTCATCACTACTACATTGTGGGCCGTAGCAGCCTCGAGGTCCACATTGTCATAGCCTGCACCTGCACGAACCACAATCTTGAGATTCTTGGCAGCATCCATCACCTCTGCATCAATTTTGTCTGAACGGATGATGATGGCATCTACATCAGCCACAGCGGCAAGAAGTTGAGCCTTTTCAGTATATTTTTCGAGAAGGAGCATTCCAAAACCAGCACCTTCAATAATCTCTTTGATACCAGCAACTGCGGGAGCGGCAAAAGGCTTCTCAGTTGCAACTAAAACTTTAACCATGATTTTGATTCATTTATATTAATAGGAAAATGCCATCCTAAAGAGAATGGCATATTTCCACATGTTTCGGTTGATTAATGCTTTTCTTCAAATTCCTGCATGCACTTCACAAGAGCCTGAACACCCTCGATGCTCATAGCATTGTAGCAAGATGCACGGAAACCACCTACATCGCGATGACCCTTCACGCCTACCATGCCCTGGCTTGTGGCGTAAGCGAGGAACTCATCCTGGAGATCTTGATACTCTGGCTTCAGTACAAATGTGATGTTCATGAGTGAACGGCTGTCCTTCTCCGCAGTACCAACAAACAACTTGTTGCGGTCAATCTCTGCATAGAGGATTGCTGCACGCTCCTCAGCTAACTTCTGCATGGCCTCAACACCACCGTGAGCCTTGATGTAACGAAGGTTCATGAGTGCTGAATAGATTGGCACAACAGGAGGAGTATTGAACATAGAGCCCTTCTTCACGTGAGTGCGGTAGTCGAGCATTGTTGGAATATAGCGTGATACTTTACCAAGAGCATCGTCCTTCACAATCACGAAAGTCAGACCAGCCATAGACAAATTCTTCTGAGCACCACCATAAATCAGGGTGTACTTGCTCACATCTATAGGACGGCTGAATATATCTGAACTCATATCACAGATAACTGGAATTGGAGAGTCTATATCCTCACGGAGCTCAGTACCGTAGATTGTATTGTTAGATGTGATGTGAAGGTAGTCCGCATCAGCAGGAATCTCGAAGTTGCGAGGAATATATGTGAAGTTCTTGTCTGCAGAAGAAGCCACCTCTACAACCTCACCAAATGCCTTTGCTTCCTTCTCTGCCTTGGTTGCCCACACACCTGTGTTGAGGTAGGCAGCCTTCTTCTCAAGAAAGTTGAAAGGAATCATACAGAACTCAAGACTTGCACCACCGCCAAGGAAGAGCACCGAGTAACCTTCAGGAATGTTGAGAAGTTCCTTGAAGAGGGCTACAGCCTCATCAACTACTGGCTGGAAATCTTTTGCGCGGTGGCTAATCTCCATCAGAGAAAGTCCTGACCCATTGAAATCAAGACAAGCCTGTGCAGTCTGTTCTATCACCTCGCGAGGAAGGATGGAAGGTCCTGCATTGAAATTGTACTTTTTCATCTTGTATATTTGTTATATAATATAAGTTGTCTCTTTAGATTGTGCGACATAGGAGAGAACTATATCCCTCTGCATCTTTTTACTTAAAAAATTATGCGAATTTACAGAAAAAAACCAAAACCAATAGCAATTTGTTGCTAATTTATGCCTAACAGCATGAAAAAGTGCTACAATATACAAAAAAAGGTATGCCTATGTTGCATTATCGTCTCAAACAGCACCACCACCCTGTTGCAGTATGACGTCTGTTAAAGCCATCTCTTTTTCCTGAACCACAAGAGCGACAAAGCCGTACAAACCACACAGGCAATGAGGGCAACAGGAAAGCCCCACTTCCATTGTTCCATACCGTTGATTAGGTTCATACCGAACATAGAAGTGATGAAGGTAGGGAAGAGAATGATCATGTTGAGTGATGTGAGCAGTCTCATCACTGTATTCATATTATTATTAATAATGTTCGCGTAAGTGTCCATTGTTGAGTCAAGGATGTTGATGTATATGGCTGTAGTCTCACGTGCCTGATTCATCTCGATGTTCACATCCTCAATCAGTTCTGCATCCAATTCGTCCACAGGCAAGCGGAACTTCAGTTTGCTCAACAATGATTCATTGCCACGGATAGAAGTGCCAAAATAGGTGAGCGAGTCTTGCAGCCTTGAGAGATTCACCAAATCCTTATTATCTATTTGATGATCCAAATCCCTCTTGGCCTTCTCAATAATGCCATTCACCTGCTTCAAATACTTCAGATACCACACGGAAGCGCTCAAAAAGAGGCGGAACACCAAGTCGGCAGCATCGGTAAAGCCGTCACCTCTTCTCATCTGGTGATTCACAAAATCAAGCATCATGCGAGTCTCTTGATTGCAGATTGTTATAACCTTATCGCCCTTAATCACGATACCAAGTGGAATGGTCGTGTAAGGACTACGTGAACTCACACTCTTCAGGTGAGGAATACGCAAGATGATCATGAGCCAGCCATCATCCAAATCATAACGGGCACGCTCATCCGCATCCGATACGTCCTCCATGAAGTAATCGGGCATACCGAGTTCTTGCTCAAGAAATTCTCTATCATCATCCACTGGGCAAGTCACTTGTACCCAGCAGTTTGGCTCCCAAGCATCAATATGCTTGATGCCACCACTAAAATTCCAGAATGTTCGCATTGTTTCTGAATCCTTGCTTTTTGTTGTATGAACAGTAAAAAATATGGGGCAAAGACTCATTCAACTCCGCATGAGAGGTGCGTCTTATCCCAGGCTATTTGTACTATTCGCCGGATAATCGTCCATAGTGATTGTAATTTTTAATTGGTTTTAATTAAAAGACTTACGAAATGTCATCTTTATACTCTTTTCAAGAGCACTTTGAGAGCACTTGTTCGAATTTGATTGCAAAGTTAAGCATTTTTATTGGAAATAAAACATCCTCAACATAAAAAAATGCAGACAACATTGCTTTTTAAGTGAAAAGTGAAAAGTGAAAGAACTATTTCGCCCTCGTTAATGAACCAACTAAATCATTAAATCTGTATTGTCCACTAAAAGCCTAAGCCCTTAGTTCTTTCACTTTTTATTATTCAACAGAAATACACCTACAGAATATTTTTGACAGCATCCAGCATTCCCTTTTCTGCAATCAAGTCCAAATCTTTCTTTACCAGTTCTGTCAATCCAGGCACAGTCTTATTCAGATCTTCATGCCAAATGTTTTCAGCAGCAAGCACACCCTCTGCCACCTTCTGCGTGTCACCTGTAGCCCAAAGTTCCTTCAGCATCTGCATGATTTCAGGAGCATCATTAGGTTCAATAGGAGCACCATCAGCACGTTTGCCTCCCTTATAATAAGTAATGATAGCAGCAAGACCAAACACAAGTCCCTGTGGCAATTCACCCTTTCGTTCCAGATATACTTTCACTCCTGGCAAATCACGAGTCTCATATTTAGGAAAGGAGTTGAGCATGATGCTAGTCACCTGATGATCCACGTATGGATTGTTGAATCGTTCCAACACATCGCCAGCAAACTGTTTCAATTCGTCTATAGGCAAGTTGAGCGTCTGCATCAGTTCGTCAAACTGAACCTTATGGATATACTTGCCAACCACCTCATCATTGCAAGCATCTCTCACAATGTTGATACCGCTCAGATATGCTACGGGAGAAAGCACAGTGTGAGGACCGTTCAGCAAGGTCACCTTTCTCTCGTGATAAGGCTTCTCACTTGGAGCAATCAGCACGTTTAGTCCAGCCTTTCCTGCTGGGAACTCTGCCTCAAGTTCCTCTATCTCCATGTTTTCAGGCTTCTCTATCACCCAAAGGTGGAATGCTTCACCCTGCACCACAAGATTGTCCGCATAACCTATTTTATCCTGAATCTCCTTAATTTCCTTCTTTGGAAAGCCCGGCACTATTCTATCCACCAAGGTAGCACATACATAATTATGTTTAGTAAACCACTCTTTGAATGCCTCATAATCCGTGCCAAAGTCATCCCTCCAGAGTTCTATATACTGGTAGATGCACTCCTTCAGGCGATGACCATTCAAGAAAATCAACTCACAAGGCATCAAGATAAGACCCTTGTCTGCTGCTCCATTGAATGTTTTGAAACGGTGATACAGCAACTGAGTCAGTTTGCCAGGGTATGAAGAAGCAGGAGCATCGGTCAATTTGCAGGCTGGATCAAAGGCGATACCAGCCTCTGTCGTGTTGGAAATCACAAAACGGATCTCTGGCTGCTCTGCCAACGCCATAAACGCAGCATTCTGGCTATAAGGGTTGAGAGCACGACTGATCACATCCACACGAGTAAGTGAATTCACCTTCTCTCCGTTCAACCGCCCTTGCAGATTCACGTGATACAGACAGTCCTGACCGTTCAACCAATCCACCAAACCTTTCTCTATAGGCTGTACTACCACCACACTGGAGTTGAAGTCAGTCTTCTGATTCATGTTGAAGATAATCCAATCTACAAAACAACGAAGGAAATTTCCTTCACCAAACTGGATGATTCTCTCTGGTGCATGGCTCTTTGGAGCCGTGCGAGCGTTCAATGATTTGAGTGCCATAAATTTCAGTTAGTCAAAGTAAAAATGATATGCAAAATTACATATTATATTTGGTATATCAAGACATTTCACCATTCTTTTGCCTTCTTCTTGTAAAAAACAAACACTTTATATTGTTTTCAGAAAGAAAAAAAGGAAAAAAACTGTATATTTACTAAAGTTTCGCAAGTGAATATTCATTCATCAAAAACAATTACAATCATGGCTTATCAAGAAAAGAAAACTACGAGTTATGGAACTCGAGTGGGCAACTCTCTAAAGAGTGTACTCTTCGGTATTGTCCTCATCATTGGTGCTACAGTGCTCCTATGGTGGAATGAAGGTCGTGCGGTCAAGACTGCCGACATGCTCAAAGATGCACAAGAGGCTTGTATCGAGATGCCTAATCCCAACAAGAAAAGTGCAAACTTCGAAGGTGAACTGATTTGCGCCACCGCAATGGCAAAAACAGATGACTCACTCACAGATGCAGAGTTTGGCATCACAGAGAATGCTATCAGCCTCACTCGCAAGGTTGAATACTTCCAATGGGTAGAGCATGCTGAATCTGAGTCTGAAGACAAACTCGGTGGCAAGGAAGAAACTACAACCACCTACACTTACACTCGCGAATGGGTCTCCTATCCTCAGAAGAGCGACTCCTTCAAAGACCCTGCATACCAGGGTAAGAACTACACCTACACCACCTTTGAGAACCAAGACCTTTGGGCCGAAAACGTTTCCTTTGGTGCTTATAAACTCAACGAATCCCTCATTCACTCCATCAGTTCAACCGAAGCAGTAGAACTCAACATCTCCGACCAGCAACTTCAGGCATTAAACAAGATTGTTAGCGATGCTTATGCAGTGGTAACAGGCCAATCCATCAACACACAGGCTCAGCCTGCACAACAGCCATCAGTTCAACCTGTTGCCGCTGATAGCACAACTACCGCTCCAGTAGCCGACAGCGTAAAGACAGTGCTCCCAGACTCCATCTCTCTGGAGAACAAGAAAGACTACGAGTTTGTACACCAGATGGGTAACGTGCTCTATCTCGGTCGCAATGTCAACGTACCAGAGATTGGTGATGTCCGCATCACATTCGAGAAGGTTGTTCCTGCCAAGGTCACCATTGTGTCTCAAGTAAAAGGAGACACTTTCAAGCCATACACTGCTTCCAACAAGAAGAAGTTCCAGACCCTCGTAATGGGCGAAAAAAGCATGGAAGAAATCTTTGAGGCAGAGAATGAGGCCAACTCTATGTGGACTTGGATTCTCCGCCTCATTGGCACAATCCTCGTCATCTCTGGCATCAAGAGCCTCTTCTCCTTCTTCGAAACCATTCTCAAGGTTGTGCCATTCCTTGCTAACATCTTCGCATTTGGTGTGGGCATCGTCAGCACCATCATTGGTGTGGTATATTCACTCATCGTGATTGCTATTGCATGGATCTTCTACCGTCCTGCGCTTGGCATCATCATCCTTATCGTTGCAGGTCTACTCATTTGGGTGTTTGCCTTTGGTGGCAAAAACAAACTAAAGGAACTTGCCAATCGTGGTCAGGCAGCACCTCAGCCTGAAGAAAAATAATGTTTCAAACATTCATAAAGAAGGGGCTGGATGACCATCCGGCTTCCAGCCCACTCTACTTATAACAATCAATCCCTGCTTATGAAAACGGTATTTATCACACTACTCACACTTACAGTATTTTGTCTCTCAGCCTGCAACAAACTCAAACTCGGCTCTCTGCAAGCAAAAGTTGGACAAGACAAAACTCTCCACGAGAGTGGTCCTTTAGGGGATGATGAACAGATTGAGGCTGGTATCATTGATAGAACGAGACAAATTTATACCCACGTGCAGAAAGTCTATAACGATAATACCAGTGTCCCTGACAATGCAATCCTCAACACCTCCTATTGCTCCAAAGACTGGAACGAAAAGTTAGCTCAGATAGAAGAAAAGGAAAAGAAAAGCAATGAAGAAATGGGGTTCTTTGTGGCTGACTATTGGGTAATGGGACAGGACTATCACGAGATTGGCACATCCAACTACAAAGTAGAGAAGATGCTACTCGACACCATTCCTTCACAAGCATCCGTCACCCTCAACATCCACAACTGTGGCAACACCATTCCCATACGTGTCGATCTCGTATGGGAAAAGGGTCAATGGGTGATAGACAACCTCACCGACCTAACAAATGACTTTGACTGGAAAAAAGGTATGGTTGAATACTTGACCGAATTATAGTCTCCAACCTATTATCACTCCGTATTTTCCAGCCAAAACATTTCAACTAAGGGAACAAGAGGGTGTGTCAAAATAGGCACATCCTTTTTTTATATCAAAGCCCCGACTTTCTCAAGCCAGGGCTTCGTTATGTCGTAAAGTTTTCGTATCTTTACAACATGCGATATAAAACGCAACAAAGATACCATTTTCGTCCGTATTCTCCAAATCAGACGATACTTTTTCCTCAGAGAATCGACAAGGACATTGCCCAGGACGACCCAGTCCGTCTTGTGAGCAGCGTAGTTAA
>JAAYDO010000072.1 GCA_012729225.1 Bacteroidales bacterium
AAAGTTAATAGAGTACATGCTTTGTCTTGCATGCTAATCTTAACTTTTTTTAGCGTCTTGTTATTTATTTTACTTAATAGTATAATATTAGTTATATTCTCTTGTGCGATCATGCTAGCAACAATTTTTTTGGAGCAATATATGCATCTAATATTCATGGCAGATGTTACAATAGATGAAAATAGAGGAACTTCGATGGGTTTAATGCTGACTGTCATGGGAATAGAAAGTGCTCTAAGCGTTTTTCTAGGTGGTTTTTTGTACGAATTGAATCCGTTTTACCCTTTTGGATTCGCTCTGCTTTTTCTATTCATTTCATTGCTTATACTTAATCGATCAGTCATTGGTCATCGGTTAAGGCATTTTAGGAAATATAACATGTATCTAATTTAACAATTTGAGATTCATAGTAGTATGCGTTTCTTGATGAAACCGATCACTTCAGCGCTCGCTCTTAAGTTTGAGGTGAACACCAAATTAAATCTGCGACCTAGTTTCTATAGCGAGAGGCCTTAGCCAATGACAAATGTCGATCGGCCAGAATCGACGGTTAATCTTTTTTTTAAATTATTAAAAAAATTGAAAAAAATAACATAATCTAATACGAAACTTTTAAATAGTATGAAATATATAAACTGATCAAAACGGAGGTGATACTAAAATGGAAAAATATGTGAAGCCTGAGGTAAAGACTACCTACATTGTCGGATCAGTGCACACTCTATGTGTGTCTGTGAGATAAAAAAGAACATGGTGGGCAAATGGGGCAGTAAACTGCCCTATTTGCTGCTTATTAGTAATCTAGTCTATCGGAGGTAAGCAACCTTGAATGATAAAAATTATCAAAAGAAAAAAAACTTGAAGCAACGGAACATGGAGTCAAAGCTGCTGCTTTATGATTTGGACAAAGGTTCTCTTATAGAACTTAATAATAGTGCGAAGTACATTTGGTCTAAGATAGAGGACAAAACGATGGACGATTTAATCAATGATTACGCCGAGCATTATGGAATAGAACACGAGATCGCAGTCATAGATGTGATAACCGTAACAGATGAGCTGATTAAGAACGGCTTTATTACTGAGATGTGAAATCATGTTCGATCTAAGAAAAGTTACCTTTTATGTCACTAACGCCTGCAATTTGCGCTGCAAGCATTGCTATGCCAGTTCGGGATATCCCCTCGATGAAGAACTCCGCATGGAAGAGGTAAGAAATCTGTTCAATGAGCTCTATAACTTGGGAGTATTTGAGCTAGAATTTAGTGGAGGAGAACCCTTCATGAGGCCCGACTTCATAGATATTCTATATCTAGCAAATTCAATGGACTTTTCTCTCGAAGTGCTTACGAATGGTATGCTTATTGACAAGAAAAAAGCCGATACCTTGAAAGACCTAAGCGTTAGAGTTGTACAAGTGCCTTTGGAGGGACTTAAGGAAGCCCATGAATCTATGAGAGGGAATGGGACATTCGAGAGAGCTGTTAATTCAATCAAGCTTCTTAAGAACGCAGGCTTAAATGTCCAGGTGCGTACTACAATAACAAAGAAATCTCTGTCTGATTTAGAACCTTTGGCAGGCCTGCTCGCCAATATGGACGTAGACGCGTTTCTTGCTACAGAATATATTCCAATAGGACGCGGATTGGGAATGAACGATTTAATGCTAGGTCCAGAAGAAAAAAATGAATTACAGAAGACGTTGACTCTCCTTCGGAACACTTTTGGTTCGAAAATATCAATTCGCGGTGATGCATACGGGTGTTTCGAAGGTAGTGACGATATAAGTAAATTTGGGAAATCTAACAGATCCATACTATGTGGAGCTCTTCGTGGGGATTGGTGCGGAATCCTACCCAATGGCGTTGTGACTCCTTGTGATATAATTCCTTTCTATGCGGGTAGCATCCGCCTACAAAAGATGGAAGACATTTGGAATTTCTCTCATGTATTGAAGTCATTCAGACAATTTGATCCACAGGATCTAAAGGGCTCTTGTGGAACATGCCCTTCCAAGGTTATATGTGGTGGCTGTAGGGCCTTGGCTTTTCTTTTCTATGGAGATTTATATGAAGAAGACCCTATGTGCTGGAAGGCCAAGAACTCTGTTCTGAGACCAAGGGTTGAAGCTGAGGCAGGAACCGAATAACAATGATGGGGGATGAAACGGTGGAAAAATAATGAACGCATCAAAGATTTATGTGTTAGTAATTGATGCAATAATTTTGAGCTTATGCATTTTTGCATCAACTTTGGCAGTCAATGCAGCAGATTACACTCTGGGAATCTACGGGAATGCTAACCTGGATGACACGATAAACGAGCAAGATGTGGCGTATGTGCAGGACGTCATCAAGGGAACCGAAGCACCTACAAATCTGACCGATGCCAACTATGATGGTAAAATCGATGAGAATGACATTGCTCAAATTAGGCAGATCATAAACGGGACTGAAAAGGAGATCACAATTCTGGATTGGGCCAACAGGGCCGTAACTACAAAAGAACCAGTTAACAGCATCGTCGTTTGTGGAAGTGATCCTGCTGTTGCCCTGAGGATTCTCGGGGTAATGGACAGGGTGATCGGCGTCTCAGAATTCTCGCAGTCTACAAAGACATTTTCTCATGTGTTCCTGCCTGAGTTCAAGGATTTGCCTACTGTAGCAAACGGAGAAGTCGACTATGAGGCGGTTCTCTCACTCAAGCCTGATGTTTTCATCAGCGATGTCTATGTCATCCCTGAAGGTGATGAAAAGAAGCTTTCTGGAATTCCTGTATTGAAGTTCGATCTCTACCGTGCCCGGACAATATTCAATCAGATGAAGACCCTGGGCTACGTCTTGGGTGCAGAAGAACGGGCTCAGGAGTACATTGACTTTGTTGAACCAATTCTTAAAGAGATAAGAGAAAAAACTGAGTCTCTTCCATCCGATAAAAAGACTAGAGTCTACCTGGAAGCTCAACGAGACTATATAACTCATACCAAAATGGGAGCCGCAGGTTATCAGATCGAGCTGGCAGGAGGTCAGAACATTGCTGCGGACATGATCGGGGGGGCCACGGGCTGGCTTGAGGTCGATCCTGAATGGATTCTCACGGAAAATCCTGATATCATAGTGAAGATGGCAGGCTGGAACAGGGATAACACAACAGCAGGCTATGAAACAGATGATTTCACGAGCATGAAGGCCTTGAGAGATTATATCCTCAATCGTCCGGAATTGGCCAAGGTCAAGGCAATTGAGGATGGAAACGTGGAGATTTTATCATATGACATAACCTATACTCCGGACTACGTCATCTCTGTAGCCTACCTGGCCAAGCTGTTCTACCCAGAGTTGTTCAAGGATCTAGATCCCGTGGCGATTCATCAAGAATACCTGAATACATTCCATAAGGGCCTTGGCTGGGATGTCAAGAAGAATGGCACGTTTGTATACCCGCCGATTGCAAATTGAGGCTGTGCTTATGTTGAAGTTGATGCATGGAAGAAGAATCGGAGGAGATTGTCCTCCGATTTTACGTATAGTGTCGCAAGGAGCTTAAGTATGAGAATATCGCGGGAAATATTGACTGTGTTTGGTTTATGGATAATCCTGTCATCTATGGTCGCATCTGCAGCGGACTTTACACTGGGCATCTATGGGAACGCCAATATGGATGATGCGGTAGATGATCAAGATATTGCTTTTGTAAAGGATGTCCTCAGTGGAGCAAAGTCTGCCACAAATCTGACCGATGCTAACTATGATGGTAAGATCGACGAAAAGGACATAGACCAGATCAATCAGATCATAGATGGAACAGAGAAGAAGCTTGTTGTTCAAGACGATGCTGGAGACGCAGTTGCCATCGATATGCCTGTGGCTTCAGCCATAACCGGGGATAGATCTCATGCAGAGGCGGTGAGGGCAATCAAGGCCACGGACAAGATAATAGCTGTTACAAAGGGCATCAAAGATCAGCCTGTATTCTTCCCCGAGCTTAGCAAGTTGCCGAGCGTGGCAAGCGAATACGGTAAGGATCCGGACTATGAGAAGATACTGCAGCTGAAACCGTCTCTCTATTTGACAAGTCCCCCTGCAAGTGTCTCAGAGGACAAGAAAAATCTGCCCGAAGTTGCCGTTCTCAGCCTGAGATTATATGAACCAGCGGGTTTTGAGGAACGCGTATTGAAGCTCGGATACATCTTTGA
>JAAYDO010000150.1 GCA_012729225.1 Bacteroidales bacterium
AAATCAAAAGAATTGTCTCGATTGTCTCAATCTCACCCCTTCTGATACGCATGTCCCTAAAAATACGAAATTCGTTTTTTAACTTTCTTGCCTCTTGTGCCACCGTGCGCATCTGGGAGGAATTGTGATTGAGACAATTGAGACAACACACTACATTCAATACACCCTCCCCATGCTTCTGCAATCCTTCGATATGCCTTCGATAAGGCTTCGATAGGAGTCTTGGATAATTAGCGTGAGTTAGACGAATTATATTTGCATGGAAATGCGGTGGTCCGCTTCAAGAGAGAAGAATGTCACCATGATTCCACAATGTCCAAGCGTGCATCATCCTGACAATAGATGCCTTATTAACATATTCATAAACGGATGATACAATGCTGAAAAACTCAAAATATCATGGATTTTCTAAATGATAGCGATACTATTTCTAATGAACTGTAATAAAAAAAGACTATATCACGTCAGTTTGTTGCTTAATCAAGAAAATAGCCGTAACTTTGCAAAGTTGTTTGAAAAAGTCTGGATGACACTATGTCATACAAATGCTGGCATTTGATGATGCTGGCATCATTTTTGCAAGTCTCCTATAGACGAACATCGATAGTCTGATAGTTTATTTTCAAGTAGATATTTTAAGAAATATGGATAAAGAGAACAAAAATAATGAAGTGAACGAGGAAATCGTGAACGAACAGGTGGAGGACACTCAGAAGGCGGTGTCTGACGAACAGGAACCTACAGGACAGAAACAGCAGGAGAAGACTCCTGAGGAGAAGATTGCCGAACTGGAAAAGCAGATTGAAGGACTGAAGAATCAGCAGCTTTACAAGGTGGCAGAATTTGACAACTTCCGCAAACGTGTGATGCAGGAAAAAGCAGAACTCATCAAGAATGGTGGCTCAAAAGTGATTGCGACCCTTCTTCCTATCATTGATGATTTGGAGCGTGCACAACAAAACATGGACAGCTATGAGGATGTTGCCGCTGTGAAGGAAGGTCTGAACCTCATTATAGACAAGTTCTTCAAACTTCTCGCTCAAGAGGGGTTGCAGAAGATGGATGTGGTTGGCAATGATTTTGATGCTGACTATCATGAGGCTATCGCTATGGTGCCAGGTCAGCCCGAAGAGATGAAGGGCAAGGTGATGGACTGCATGACTCCTGGATATATATTGAATGACAAAGTGATTCGCTACGCTAAGGTGGCTGTTGCTGACTAAAGCGGGAAGGTTGTAAGGAAACTATGGCAAAGAGAGATTTCTACGAGGTATTGGGAGTGTCAAAGACGGCTTCTGACGACGAGATAAAGAAAGCGTACAAGAAGATGGCCATCAAATATCACCCCGACCGCAATCCCGGTAATAAGGAGGCTGAAGAAAAGTTTAAGGAGGCTGCCGAGGCATACGATGTGCTTCGTGATCCGCAGAAACGCCAGAAATACGATCAGTTTGGACCAGATGCTTTCGGACCAGGTGCTGGTGGTTTTGGTGGCGGCAGCAGCATGAACATGGATGACATCTTCAGTATGTTTGGCGACATATTCGGCGGTGGATTCGGTGGAGGATTTGGAAGTGGCTTTGGCGGTGGCGGAGGCAGACGTCGCAAGCCTGTGTATAAAGGGCAAGACCTGCGCATGAAGATAGAACTCGACCTCAATGAGATCGTGAACGGCACTACTAAGAAATTCAATCTGAGAACAGATATAACATGTCCCGAATGTAACGGTACAGGTTCTGAAGATGGGCAGGAATCCACTTGTAACACTTGTGATGGACAGGGTGTTGTCTATAAGACAAGACAGACAATGCTTGGCATCATGCAGACCCAGACAGTATGTGAAACTTGTCACGGGGAAGGCCGAGTGATCAAGAACAAATGTAAGCATTGTGGCGGTGAAGGTATTGTGAGGGGTGAGAAGCAGGTGGAGATTGAACTTCCTGCAGGTCTTGTGGAAGGATATGTTTATAACTTCCAAGGAAAAGGAGGAGCAGGACGTCGTGGAGGAGTAAATGGTGACCTGCAGATTCATGTGCATGAGAAACCACATCCAGAACTCATCCGAGATGGTGTAGATTTGGTCTATAACCTTCTCTTGACAATACCTCAGGCTGTGGTTGGAACATCATTAGAAGTTCCCACTCATGACGGAAAAGCAAAAATCACCATTCCTTCGGGCACACAGCCAGGCACTGTGTTGAGATTGAAGAACAAGGGTATTCCTGACATCAATTCTTATGGTCATCAGCGTGGTGATGAAATCATCAACATCTCTGTATATGTGCCTGAGAATCTTAATAAGGAAGAGAAACATGCTATAGAGACTTTGGCTGAGAGCGACAACATGAAGCCAAACAATAGCGTAAAAGAGAAAATCTTCAGTCATTTCAGAGCTTATTTCAAAAAATAGTACAGACAAGAAATAAGTATTAATTCAACAATATGGGTATTGATTAACGTTTTTCGTTAGTCAATACCCTTTTAAATGGCAATATCACATGAATTAGGTATTGTAGAGGTGATGAATAGTGCGTAACTTTGTATCCGAAAATAGAAAATACTTCTTAAAAAGATTCTTTACTCATAATAATCAGTTAGACGTGTCGCGAGACACCTCATGTAGAAGAATTACGTAAACCATAAAATGTTAGAGACAATAAAGACCGCTTCTCTATTTCGTGACGAACGAGAGAAGCGGTTTGTCATTTTAAATGATTAACCAATCACTTGTGAAGAATTAATCAATCACTTGTAAAGAATATCTTGAATGGTATGTCGCCCCACAAATCGACTCATATCCACATTTCCGCGAATGCCCCTCACGCTACCAGTGGCTGAATATTGCCACATCACATAGTCCTCGTCACCATAAAGTTCTGGCTCGTTGAAGGCATAGGCAGCAATGAAATACTTGTAGGCACGTAGTTTCGCATTGCCATGGATGTGGCGGTTGTAGAAATTCTTACCTGTATAGATAATAGGCTTCTTTCCATACTCTGCCTCAAACAAGTCGCAAAGCTCAAGCAAGCGTGCTTGAAATGTGGCGTTGGAAACTCCCTTGATCACTTCAGCGTCAATCACGGGGAGCAGGTCTTGCTTACGGCTGTCCACACGGGAATTGAAAAGATCAAACTGTCTTTGAGCAGAAAGATGCGGACGGAAGAACAAATAGCTACCCACCTTCAGTCCTACACGCTTACACTCATTGAAATTATAGTTGTAAGTGTCATCTATGGTATTGACTCCCTCCGTAGCCTTCAGATACACATAGGTAATCTTAGGGTCACGTGCCACCTCGTCCCAGTTGATGCGCCCCTGATAATGACTCACATCTATACCATGAGCCATACTTCTCCCCTCTCCTCTTCCTCTTGCGGCTTGCCTATTGAAGATGGGCATGTCAAGAGGTTTGGGGTGTTGGTCAGGCATTGATTTACGAGCCACAGGGTCTGGCTTGAAATCAACTATTTCTTCAGGAAGTATTGCTTTCTTGTTCTTGTCCTTTTGTGCATAAGCCGTGGTCATGCAAAAGGATGAGAGAACGACAAAAACTATATATATATATATACGATGAACGTTAATCATATTGACTGGTAAAAATTTAGTTACAAATGTAGTCTTTTTAGTTCTAATTCACAACAATTATACAAAGTCTTAACTTTTTTAAGGATTTTAAAGGTCAAAATGAAGTACATATCGTAAATAATGAGTAATTTTGCTACCAGAAGATGAATAGAGACATGGAACAAGAATTGACATACTGGTTTGTTTTTATTGGTAACTCCATAGTGCTGGAGTGTGATGAAAAGGGGTATCACGTGCCATGCAGTGCAGAGCCACCATTCCAGATGAAGGAGTGGACACCAACTCAAGAACTACCACCAATAGATCATATACCATGTATGGCTTACAGCATCAGTATGCCTCCAAGCGACATGAAAGGCATGCAGACTATTGGACTGAGAGAGTCCTGGGCATTGCTTCCACAAGCATTCTATAATGCAGCGGGGAAGGCATCGGAGTTGCTCTATTGGGACTCAAACACAAAGTACTGTGGCATGTGTGGTGCACCCATGAAGAGGACGACCGCCATCAGTAAGCAGTGCACGAATTGTGGCAAGGAGGTGTGGCCGCAGGTGAGTCCAGCCATTATTGTGAGAATACACAAGGGGGATGACATCTTGTTGGTTCATGCTAAAAACTTCCGCAGAAGTGAAATGTATGGCTTAGTGGCAGGGTTTGTGGAGACAGGAGAAACACTTGAGGAGTGTGTGAAGAGAGAGGTGTATGAAGAAGTGGGGCTTGAAATAGAGAACATTCAGTATTTCGGAAGCCAGCCTTGGCCCTACCCTTGCGGCATCATGATTGGGTTTACAGCCAACTATGTGGGTGGGAAACTTCGTCTTCAGGAAGAAGAACTGAGCAATGCCAATTGGTTCAATCGGGACAACCTCCCTCCTATCCCAGATAAAATGTCTATAGCAAGAAGATTGATTGACGATTATATAGCAGAAAAGAGACCAATCAAAGAGAATTCAACAATCAATTCAACTAAATTACAGAACAATGAAAACAACTAAAATCACCTGTTTAACTTTAGCTACGGCCTTGTTGGCAAGTAGTTGCTCAAGTTCCTATCAAGCAGCTGGTGGACTCACAGGTGCTATGATTGGCAGTCATGTAGGTAGTGCTGTTGGAGTACTTACTGGTAGTGGTCCTTTCCGTGGTGAAAATGCTGCTTTGGGTAGCCTGATTGGCATGGGCATAGGCGCTATTTTAGGAGTAGGTATTACCTCTCAAATAGAGGAAAAGGAAAAAGCAGAAGCCCGCAGGTACAGTCAAGAAGACATTGGTTATGACGAAAGCTATTATGACGAACAGAATTATCAGATTGGTGGCGGAAATGGTGGCTATCAGGGCGTTCAAGGCAACATGGGAAATGCAGGAAATTCAGGCTATCAAGTAGATGGACTGAATGGAGGCGTGGGCACCGCTGTGCTGAACATCTCTGAACTATCGTATATGGATGCAGATGGCGATGGATACATCTCTAAAGATGAGACGATTGAGGTGGAAGGTTTTATCACCAACACGACAAACTCTGTGCTGAGAGACATTGTTATTTCTCTGAATGTTACTGACCCGAAGTCATTCAGCATGTCTCCTTCGCTCACCACAACTCTTCAGCCTGGTCAAAGGATTCGCTACACAGGGCGCATACACTGCAACCGCACTCGTGGAAAAGAATCTATAGGCATTCATCTCAACACCATGTATGCTCAAAAAACCTACACAAGCAATAGATTATTTATACGTGTCAAATAAATC
>JAAYDO010000064.1 GCA_012729225.1 Bacteroidales bacterium
CCTCTTGATTTGCCTCTCTTCCATGTGGAAGATTTTCGCGAGCGTCTTGTTCGATATATCCCCATGGTGTAGCGCCGTTCTTGCAATAAGCTCGTTCCTGAAGACTTTGTAGTCGTTAAGATGCTCCTCATCCATTTCACAGAGGTTATGCACGAACCGCTTCTGGAGGCTGCTAAGATACACTCTATCTTCGTCCGTGCCACGAACGCAGGTTTCATCTCCGAGAAACTTCTCGGCCCGCTTCTTCGCCCTGCTCCTGTTGCTGTCAACCATCCGCGACGCGAGTAACACGTCTTCAAACGTGCAATGACCGTCCTTGTGCCCGTTCATGAGTATGACGAGCATGAATATGTTCCTGAGATCCAGGTCACACGAATTTTTGGTATTCAGCACGCACGGCGCTTTGATCAACATCCACAGTCCTCCAATTTGCTTCTCGGACGATCATAACCCACGTACTCGCGGATAAATCCCATCCGATTCAAAAGAAGATATAACAACTTTTTTTATTCCGTCTTTTCGATAGGTGGAATCCCCCCCGGGGGGTGTATCGTCGCGAAAAAAACTCACGCCATAGTGGAAGTTTTTCAGCCGGCTTATAGCCGTCACTTGTAGCTCGCGCGCTCTCCGGATATCTGCGTTCTAAAGCAGCACACAGCCGCATCATTTGTTTCATAGGATTTCACGGGGAACGCAACTCCTTTGCAGCTGGCGCGTACGGAGCTTCCACAACACCGGGCGTGTAACGGGCATCAACTGTCGCCATAGTGGGATTCCCAAAGATGTCGGAAACTGTCACCCCTCCCCGCGCAGGTCTCTGCGTGTTGGAAGGCATAGAAATGTGACTGCTGAGATTTCAGCCCCACCCCCCCTCTGCAAACACGGCAACGCAAGTCCCAACGGTCCCGCTTCGGCGGGGCCAATTCATTTGAAGGAGGAACGCGTATGGAAGAGAACGCCGCAATAATGGAAGCTGTAGCAGAAACGATTCTCGCGCTGGCAAAGCATTCCGCCGATTCATTGCTCAAGGAGCTGGCTGTCGAGAGCGAAACGAGCAACGTAATCCGAGCCACGATAACGCTCATGGAGAAGTTCTATCCGACCTACATGAGGTTCAGGGCTCACATGAACAAGATAACGGGACCGGAAGTCGTCTACTGGGCTTGCCACGACATGCTGAACCTCGACCGGGAGGTAATAAAAGTCGTATCCGTAGGCCCGAAGCTGAACATTGTGGGGATCGACATGATAACGATGGGCATCCTCGACTGCAGCATCTGCCATCCCAGAGAAGTGTACAGGGCGGCTATCACGAGGTCGGCCGCAGGCATCGTGCTGGTCCACAACCATCCCTCCGGCGATTGCGAGCCGTCCGAAGCCGACCGGCAGATGACGGCAAAGATTCGCGAAGCGGGCGAGATCATCGGTATAAAGATGATCGATCACATCATTCTTTCGAAAGGCTCTCTATTCAGCTTCAAAGAGGATTCTGTTATCGACATGGTAGAAATGCCCGCAGAGAACGAATAAATGCAACCATGACCCGATAGACGGTCAAAAATCGTCAATCTGGCCGGAGTGCACAGACCCATAGTCACTACACACAAAAAAAGAGACTCCCGTCTCTCTTCTTCTGTATCTATTCGCCTCTTCGCGAACACGCTGTTCC
>JAAYDO010000169.1 GCA_012729225.1 Bacteroidales bacterium
ATGAATAAATTGATTCACTCTTTGAGCAAAGAAGAAGATAAAAAAATTCAAGATCAGACAGATGATTACTTAATTCAGAAATTTTATGAGCAAAAATAATTCAAATCCAAGAGGGACTGTGACCAGTGTGCCACCTAAGGCAACCCCACAAAGTCATCAAACTCCAACAAGTAAACTTCCTCCTCCACCACCTAAAAGTAAATAATATGAGTAACGAACCACAACAAAGGGAGCTACCGAAGGTATCAAAGTTGCCCCCTCCACCACCACCCAAGAAATAAAAACATTCTAATGTCTAGAATTACTATACCAGAAATGGAAGCAACTGGTAATACTCCAGAATCAGCCTTCTCACAAATAATGTTACTCGCTGAAAGTGCAACGAAGCGTTTGTCTGTCGGACATCGAAAGAATGATCTGACAGATGCTGTTGGTACACTATTAGCTATGGGGCAGAATTTTCTCAAACAAGCAAAGTCTTTACAGGCTTTAGCCGAGCAGGAACAAGATGCTATGTCTTGTTACGGATTGATACGAATGCAAGCAGATAACCTCTGTGTTATGTATCGCATTTATGCCAACAAGGACGAAGCTGAGACAACATTCAGGTATTTGCTTTATTTCTTGGATGGAAATAGGAAACGCAAGGAAGTTCTCAGTTTTGACTATCAATATGATGGATATTGTACAAAAGAGGAATATGATTCTATTCATAATCAAGTTATTTCTGCTAGAGCAAATGCAGATAGTATTATTGAAACTTGTCTAAGGCTGCTTGATAATCATCCTTATAAGGTTCTGAACCCAACTCTCTTCCAGAAAATTGTGGATAATAGTAATTGGAAGTATGAATCCTTCGATGCTACTCTGACAAAACCACGAAAACAGAATTGGGAAGACTTGTATGCTCTGATAGACATTCGACCAAACATACAATCATTCTACTCATACACTTCACAGTACGTTCATGGATTGAGTAATTCTTTATTACTTGGGGAATCAACAGATGATTTCTATTCAATAAAATGTTTTGGAATCTCATTGCTCGGCAAATATTGGGAACTTTTGAACTCGCTGTTCGGTAAACAGATTGTCGTTAATGCAGCTGCACCATCGGTGATGGCTTTTATTAGAAAATGCATGGATGAGTATTTGTCAGGGAAAAAGAGTAAGGAATGACGATACAGTGAGGATTTTCTATAACCTTAAAAGGATGCTAAGTATCGTGCCATCATAATAATCATCTTATCAAGATTGACAACTGAATAAGATGACTAAAACCATACGAACCATTTGCCAATTACAATGACTATAATCGTAGTGAATAGAAAGAATCCTAGAGTGAAGTGAAGCGATGCAAAATATACAACTGGGCTTGCCTTTGGGTGGCAGACTCCAATCAAGCGAAGCGATGATGGGGTATTAGGCTGCCCCTCCTTGCTTTTGAGTGGACAGAGGCAAGCCTCTTCTGTATATCTATCTCGGCATGATATTGCCAGATTTCTATCATTTTGAATACCGTATTTCGAAGAACCTTCAAAGTCATAATAACTCTAATAGCTTGCTGTTTTATCTGGTCAGTTTCCCAAGCATCGATAGATGGTTGGGGTATTAGGCTTCCCCAGACTTTGAAAAAGTGGCATCGGCAAGCCGATAGGACTGACTTGATATAAACGACAGGCATTAATACTGGAATATATGGCCAGCCATGTGTGAGCACACTTTTATGCCAGATACCTTGACCTCTGCTTGCAGATTTATGTGGTCAGCCCAACGTTCGATGATAATCGAAACGGGTAGTGAGCTTCCCGATACTGGAATAACATGGCACATGGGCAAGCCCAGTGCCTCGAAGTCCAAAAAGAAACTAATCATATGTTGCCAGCTTGTCTGTACGGTAAGTCCCATTGCTGAATACAATTTTCTTGACCATCTCGTTGAGCCTGTCTGCAATGCGCTCACCATAATGCTCTCGGATTTGTTGCGGCGTGAGGTTGGTGGTGATGATGGTGAAAAGCTGCTCTTCGTAACGCTTTGTCAGCAGGTCAATGACTGGAGTATAGACATTACCATAGTCCATTACCTCAGATGGCTCTGTGCCAGGGTCATCGATGCCGAGCATATCAACACTGATAAGTTTACGGTATGCCTCATGGTTGTTCTTGCAAAGATGCGCAATGTACTTTGCATCTACAATCTGGATTCCGTAATTGCCGTCGTTGTCTGGCTTAGGAATGTGCAGAGAGTTCAGCAACTGCTGGAATGCTTTAAGCATAGTACTCTTGCCATTGCCACAGCCACCGCATAGCATCATGCCGAAATGGGATGATGGCGAGGTAAGCCAGTGAGCCATCTCGTTGAGTTGCTTCTCCAAATGTTCATTTGAGTAGAAGGTACGGTGGCGATATTCTACCTCAGCCATAATTGACGCTAAAAGCCAGGCATAAGCCTCTTCCTCTGGCATAGGCATCTTAAAACGTACCTTCATAGGCCGACGCTGTAGCAGAGATTTCTTGAATCCCTCTACGTCTATTTTGTGTATCGTTTCCATTTTTTATTTCCCTTTCTTTGTTTGAAAAATTTATAGAACCGCTTTTTATTATATTATCTTTCTCTTTATCTTTTAAAGGTGTAAAGTCTGCCGTCAATCCATCCGTCAACTCTACCGTCAAGTTATCCGTCCATTTTAATAGTGAATATTTGGACGGTACATGACGTGAACTGCCTTCGGTGAAAGAAATCAGTCCACGTTTGGCAAGATTCTTTCGAGCGTTGCAGAGCGTCTGCTTTGACATATGCAGCACTTCGCAGATTCGGACTGTAGAGCATGGCACAGGCATATTCCAACGATGCAGGTTGCACTCATTCACTATGAATGCGTATAGTGCAACCTCGCTCGTGGACATGTATTCCATGGATGAAGCACGCCAGAACTGGTTCATGTAATCAATGTACGTCATTCTCTTTCGCTGTTTTCTCGCCTTTGACTCTGATAGTTCCTGCTTTCTTTGCCAATTCAAGAGCAAGGTTTCCATCGATTACAATCTGACGGTCAATTTGGGTTATAGCATCGTCTATCACACCACTCTTCTTGATGCGATTGGCAGTTGGTACACTGCAACCGAATATCTGAGCGATTCCTTCAATACCATAGTAGATACGTCTTTGACTAAGACTCGCAATCTCTGTTGCCCAAGTAGCCATACGGCTGTCAATGAGGAAACTGAGTTCCTCTCCTGTCATCATTGCCACAGGTTTTTGTTTCAATTCATCGATATTCATATTTAATGTCATTTGAAATTAGTACTAAGAGGTCTGCAGAACCTCAATGAATCTCTGTAGAATCGATTCCAAGTGCAAAGGTAATGACATTTCAATGGGGCATTGGTCGGTTTATTTATACTTTAATAAAACCAACTGCTTTCAGGGAAACGTTCAATATCTATTAACTGTATATCAACAAGTAAAGCGGATAACCAGTCTTGCACCGATTATCCGCCTATCATGAGTCAAAAGAAGAGAGGTGAGCTTTATGCTACTGCTTCAAATATGTTTGACCACCGAAATATGATTTCTTTTGCTTTAGCCCAGGAACCCTTCTGTGCTCCGTGAAATCCAAAGTCTTTTATCTCGCCAAAGCGTCTTTGGGGACTGTCAATCCCGTACTTTCGTCCTGTAAACTGTTCGATGGCACGATGGAAAGTAGCATAACTGACACTCTCCTTAATGGCATCAGCTCGTATTAACGCCTTTAACATGTATGCTAGACAGATTGCCTCAGGATTCTCTTTAATAAAGCAAAGAATCTGTGCCTTTAATGCAGACTTATTTCCTATTAGCAGGCTATCGATACACTTTATTTCAACCTTTCTTCCTCTATTTCCTTCCGACTTGCTTAGTTCATAGCTTATATCCTTCCAGATTTCAGGGTCACATGAGGTTGCAACCTTTTCCCAAGATTCCTTAGTTCCCACACCAAGGTCAATGCTGCTTGGAACCATAAAGCCGACTGCCCCATGAATCATTGCCATATCCTCTTGGTCAAGAATTTCTTCGTTCAGAATGGTGTTCAGCGTTTTAATCATCTTTGTAGAGCCCCCATCAAACATCATGTAGTAGTACATGCATCGAATGACGTCGTTCTCTTCATCCATGGCTTTTGCCTTTAAATTGCTCACAAAAGATGGGACAAATGACATACATGCGTTCATATAGTCAGTAGCCTCTTCTATCAAAGAAAGACAGTTATCCTTGGTAGCCTTACCATCTTCTTTGCTTGTCTCGGCAATATAGGATTTGGCATATTGAGGAAGGTTTTGCCATATTTCCTCAGCAGATCCGAAGTCTGGCAATGATGACACGTTCTTGCCCATTGGCTTATCAGCCAAGCAATCACAGGCAAGATTGAACATTGCGTCCAATGCAGACAGGTCACCTGCACTGATGTTGTCCATCTTGTTCTTGAATTCCGCATAGATATCTTCATGCTCTGCTTTCCAAGAACAGATGCTTAGTGATGCCCTTTCTCGCAATTCGTGGAAATCGCTCAAATTGCTTAATTCATCAAGTATATTCATCATACGTTATACAATATTAGGTTGATACTACATGGCTTTTGCGAGAAGCTGTGTTAACTCCTCATTTGACAATTTTGAGAGCTTTGACATCAGTTCATCCCGCTCGGCAGATTTCGTGTCGAGGACAAGCAGTTTGGAGTTGTACTCCATCTGCATTTCAATCGGGTATGTGTCCAGATACACATTGGTCATGTCGTTTGAGTTGCTGGAATGCCCCATGCTTTCATCAATGTAAGTCTTCTCCACACCTGCATTACGAAGGTTTGTGGCAAACGAGTGGCGGCACCAGGTTCCTGACGGTTTTATTGCTTTTTCCCATCCAAGAACATCGTGGCATATCTTGGTCACACGGTCTTTGATGTTAGAGTTTTCCTGTGCCGTTAGTTTCCGTCTTTCTTTTTCACTTGTCTCCCCGTTGAATATCTGAGGGAACACGTAACTTCCAAGTGCGGGAGGTGCTGCGATTTCATCGAGTATAACTTGCAACGGTTCAATGATAGGTATGACGACCTCGGAATTATTGGAACTCCTGTCTGCTGTCTTCTTACGGTTGAATAGGAATGCCCTTCTACCTGTCTGGAAATAATAGTCGTTATATTGCAAACGTGCAGCATCAGCAAGATTAAATCCGTTGCAGAGATATTGGGCAAGGAACAATCCAAGGGAATAATGCGCTCTTTCAGCATAGCCCTTCTTCCATGTCTCAGGATAGTTCTTGTTGATAAAAACATGGTATAGTTCCGTAAACTGTTCTCGTTTCAGATAGACTTTCTTCTTCACCTTGCCTCGTGGAATACTGACAAGATTCTTCTCCTTCTTATTTGAGAAGGGATAGGTCACATCCAATAAATATCCCTGACTGCGACAGAGATTCCAGATGGTGCGGCAGGAACGAAGGTAAAGTCCAACAGTGGCATCAGATATTTGTCCTTCAATGTTGCCATCTTTACCTTTAACGCCATTGGACATACAATCCTTCCATTTCTGTATTTCTGCCACACTGATATTAAACCCCTTGATGGTATCCTTCCCCAAGAACTTTTGGAAGGAGTTCAATGCACTGATGTAGCTGTCGCTTGTAGAATAACGCTTGCCGTTATCGTCGTTCTGAAGATGATAGATGTATTCTTGCCAAATACCGATAAAAGACTTGTCTTCTTTGGCAACCTCGATATTGGAATTGCCTGTGGTGACAGCCACACGTACCATCTCATAAGTGAAAGGATTTCCCTTGCTGAGATTGACGAGCATTTCCTTG
>JAAYDO010000187.1 GCA_012729225.1 Bacteroidales bacterium
AGAGAGATTGCCGTACAATGATAAAATATGTTGTCGAGAAACCGGAAGAGTTTTGTTGGGCAAAAGTGATAATAGATCTTGGATGGAGTAAGAAAGGATATAGATATTTTGAGGATCTACTCTCTATCCTATATCATCTTGCATATGTTGAGCATTCTCCACTTGTTAAAAGTGGAATAGAGATTCTCGCTACAGAATCTACCGAATCTGAAATACCAGAAGGACTTTCAGAAGAATCCAACATGTTTGCATATCGTAAAGAATTTGACGATAATGAGAAGATAAAGAAAGTACGCCTATCTTGCATGGATATCTTTACAAGTGTTGATGAAAAAGAGCAAGGTACTTTTATTCAACGATATTTCCAGAGCAAGGACTATGAGGACTATTTAAGTCTTGCTGGTGATTATGTTCCTGATGGCTCAGACATAATGTCCGAGTTGACAGAAGAAGCTCTCAAAGCAGAAGAAGCAAAGTTGGAAAACAATGAGGATCAGAAATGTATTTATGAGCAACCTACGAATAAAAATGTTAATGTTCTAGCTGGTCCTGGTGCAGGTAAAACTCATGTCCTTACCTTACGATGTGCGAGACTCATCTACAAAGAACATGTAGATCCATCCCACTTGCTTGTGCTCGCATATAATAGAGCTGTCGTTGTTGAGTTGCGCAATCGCCTGAATAACTTATTTACAAAGTTAGGAATGAGCAGAATTGCTCATCAACTTAACGTGTACACATTCCACGCATTAGCTAAGAAATGTCTAGGAAAGAAACTTGATGGCATATCAACTGAAATGTGGGAATATGAGTTCTTTAATTATTTGAGTAAGAACGTTAAAGATTTTAAGGCTCGTTTCCCTAACATCGAATATGTATTAGTGGACGAATTTCAGGATATCACCACAGTCCGTCTGGACTCCCTGCTTCGTATTCACCACATATTTAGAAATGCAAAGTTCTTTACTATTGGTGATATAAATCAAAGTATTTATGGCTTTGATAGAGTTCCAAAAGATAATTTTGGCAGGAAAGTCATGCTTCAACCTGAGCAGTATGCTGAAGTACTGGATCCAAGACCATATTATAAAAAACTTGACAGTGAAATACATCCTGAGCAGCTTTCAATGTTTACTAATTATAGATCATATCAAAAGATTTTGGATAAAGCTTCTGAGTTCATACAAGAAGGTGATATGCCTGTATCTTCGCAGTCTATAATGAAGTATGAACCAACAGAACCTTATGTTGAGGAATATGATAGTATCAAAGATAAAGGACATGTCTGGTTTAATGATATTATCAAAGTGGTTAATTGGGCAAAATCTCAGAATGTCGATGCCGAAGAAATCCATGACAATGACGTTTTGAAAAAAATGCGTCACATAGATACTATTGCGGTCTTTTTCAGAACAAATAACGAAGTGTATCGTGGCTATTCAAAGATAAAAACTTCACTCCCTAAAGATGTGAGAATTAGAATCCAAGGTGAAAGTCTGGGCGAGTTTTGGCGAGAAAGGGAAATTTACTATTTGGTAGACACGCTTAATCGCTATGCAAATCAAAAGATTGATATGCGCAACAATAAGACCGCTAACGGAATCAAGGAATTCCTAAAAAAGAAAATGCACGATTCTCCTTCATGGGATTCTTATACATTAGATATCGCTTACACCTTAGTTCTGAACTACATGGACTCCATTCGTTCAGACTATGATTCACATACATGGAAAGACTTGGCTGATTATATTATAGACATCGCAAGCCGTGATGATGCTGGTCAAGTATACAAAATATATGAGAATTATCGTAAACAGAGAATTCTTCAGGAAACGCCTTTGACAGTAGTTTTAACTACTATGCACAAGGTAAAAGGACTGGAGTTTGATGTTGTAATAACGACACCATCCTTTGCAGGTTTGCCTTTACGTCCACATCGAGAATATGAAAAAGGTGAGAATCCAAATGTAGACGATCTTGCAGATATGAATGAGGAACGAAGACTAATGTTTGTTGCTTATACCCGTGCAAAGAAGCGTTTGATAATATATAAAGCAGAACGTGAACGGGCTCTATCTCAAAGTTCTATTTATATTGCGCCAGACTATCCTGCACTGAGATATACAGAACCGAAGCCAGGTTTGGATAAATATTACTTATCATATACTGCTCAAAGTCGAATCTTCGAGAATGTCGATTCATACGTTCTGAATCAGATAAAAAAAGACGATCCCGTACATATTGTTAGAGATCAATATGGTAATTATTTCATTGTCCATAATGGTCATTATATTGGCCGTCTTTCAAGCAGGAGTACTATAAGATATCGAGCCGAAGAGGATGGAAAGACATTATTGAATGATTTTTTTGTCAGCAACGTTTTTGTGTGGACGTATGAAGATACACTTGCATCTGACAGAGCAAATAATACAGATTTTGCCGCCAGATGGTCACCAGAAGCAAAACAACAAGGATATATTAACATTGTACAAATTGCGGGATTTGGTACACCAAATCCATAAAAAAAATATAAAATATGGAACAGATTAAAGAAGATCTCCAGCATGTTTATAATCTTTCTGTTGAATCATTCAACAAGAAGGAATATTCTGCTTTTTTTCGTAATATCCGTCCGGGGATAGAGTATTTATCTCAATTTTTAATCTATGACTTCTTTGGAAATGAAGATGAAGCTGAGGATTTGATAAATGGTGATACGTCTATTTCCAAAAATAGAGAGGATAACTCATACTCTATTTCATCATATCCAGCTAATTTCAAACCTACAGGAAGAGTTTTCTGTGAGTTATTCCCCAAAGCATACTTTTGTAAGCATCGAGACGTGACTTCGAAATACGCGACAGAAGAAAAGAAACGCATTAAACGAGGGTTAGATAGTTGTAGTGCAGAAATGTGTAGATACTATAGCATAGCAAGCGAGATGGGCTCACATGCAGGACGTTCTTCAATGGATGTAGAAGTTCAGGCTCGAAGCTGTGCGGCTTTCTTTATGGGCTTTTTGGATTATATTTCAAGCAATAGAATAGCAAGTAAATCAGCTATAGATTTTCTCGGCAAATTTGATAAATTTGTTTTTGGCGATGTTGATAACACAAGCGATTATCAGAATCAAATTGATAATCTAATAAAGGAAGCCGAAGAGAAAGATGCTGCTTTATTAACTGCACAGAAGATGCAACTTGAAGCTGAACAAGGTAAGTTGCTTGCAGAACAGAGAACAACTGAAGTTGAGTTGCGCAATAAAGAACTAGAGGATCAGATAAAGCAGTTGCAAGAATTATTAGATAGCCAAACGGTGATAGTTGATGCACATAATGAAAATGCTGATGAAAATGACGTAGAGGATATTGAAGCAATCACTGTCACTGACGGTGAATCAAGTGTAGAAACAAATAAAGAATATGTAACCATATCAAGTAGTCATAATTTCAGACGGCTTCTTCAGGGTGCAAACGATTGGGACGTAACTGAAGAAACAATGGATGATGATCAACTTGATTTAATTGAATATACAGACGATAAATCAATGTTAGTTGCTGGTTGCGCTGGAAGTGGTAAATCCGTAATTGCCATGCATAAAGCAGAACAACTACATAAAAAGGGCAAAGATGTGATACTTATTGCATATACAAGATCGCTTAGCCGTTTTATGAGAAACGGGAAAGCTGACTCAACGTTTAGATTCTTCCATCACTATCTCTGGAAATATAAATTGAAAATGCCAAAGGCTGACTATATTATTGTTGACGAAATTCAAGATTTCACGAAAGATGAAATACAGGAATTTATTGATGCAGCCAGAAAGCATTTCTTGTTCTTTGGAGATACAGCTCAGTCTATATATAGGCAATATGGTAAACAAACCATGACAATTGCTCAAATAGGCACAATGACAGGATTAAATACGTTGCAGCTCTTCAATAACTATCGTTTACCACGACCTGTTGCGAAGATAACGCAAGACTATGTTGGTGTTGATGTCCAGGAATATAAAGAAAAAGTGTATCAGAACAAGGAAACAGAACTTCCACATTTTATACATTTTGATAATGAGCAGAAACAAATCGAGGCTCTTTTAAGATTAGTAAAAGATAATCTTGGGAGAAACATAGGAATCTTGTTGCCTAATAATCCAGAAGTAATTCGAATAAGTCAGGAGTTTAAGGATAATGATGTTGAATGTGAGTTCAAATATAATAAGGGCGAAAATGATTTCGACTATGTGGATAATTTGGACTTTAATACTATGTTACCCAAAATTCTTACATATCATAGTGCTAAAGGACTGCAATTTGATATGGTAATCCTTCCATTGTATAATGGCGCAAGTGACGATGAATCAAGGAAGGCACTATATGTCGCTATGACACGTACTATGCACTCATTGTATGTGCTATATTCCACACAAACATTGTTGCCGCCATTGGATAGGGTTCCAACCCATCTATACCTTAAAGAATAGGTGTATAGAACAGATAAAAGGGCATCGTCATGGTAAAAATGGTGATGCCCTTATTATAATCCTGTAGATGCCTATCTATGAAACCGATAACCAGTGTTCTCCTCCTGTTTAGGAAGTGCTTTAGCTGCCAAAGACTCAGACTGCTTTGCCTCTGTCTTGGCTTCCTCCTGTTCATTCCTCTCAGGAGTCTTCACACCGTTGCTTTCGTCTTTTGTTTCCTGAACACCTTTGTTCAACTGAAGCTGAATGGCATCGACCTTTTGGGTAATCATCTGTGATGCTTTCTTCACATCTGTCAGAATGGTCTTGATGAAGGTAGGTTCCTCCTTCAGACTCTCCAGCCAGCCTTTGAGATAGGCAGCTGAATCTTCTTTCAGATGCTTGGTCATGCCATAACGCTGAGATACAAGCGCAGCCGTCATTTCTGCCTTCAGCTCTTCGGTACTGTATTCCTTACTGCCGAAAGACGTTGGTTTGAGTCTGTCCAACTGGTCTTCAGCACCTGTTGAGTGAGCCATCTCATGGAAAAGGTTGCTATAGAAGGACTCACCATCCTTGAATTGTGATTTCTCTGGTATGACGATTTCCTTCTTTGAAATGCTGTAATAGGCATTGTCACCATGAATAGGCTTGATGGGGCAAATCCACTCGTTATGCTCAATCATGTGGTCAACAGGCTTGAAAGAGAACTCTTCACCCTCTGCTACCTGTGGACGCACCTGCTGATTCTGTTCCTCCAGCTTGTGATACAGTTCCGGGCGAGCTTCCTTCAGGTTCGTCTGGTCAACATTGAAGACGTTATAGACAGACAGTTTCGGATAGACATTGTATTTCGCCTTTTCCTCTTCTGAAAGTCGCTTGTAGTCATCATACTTAATCTTCTCCTTCGTTTCCTTGTCAACACAGGTGAAGGTAGTGATGAATACAGGGATGGACTTGCTTCCTTTGTTGATGGACACCTTGGGTAGTTCATTGCCCTCTGCATCGGTAAGCTGCACCTTACCACCTTCCTTGTCCTTTCCGTAGTTGAGACCAACCACACGGTCGAAGGTACAGAATACAGGCAACTTGAAGCCTTCTTTCTCGCAGTGCATCATGAGCATCATGGCGTTCATGCCATTGTACTCCCTGCCTGAGAGGTTCTTAGGCCATGTGAGGGCACCCTCCGTAAACCAAGGCTTCTTCCAGTCGCTCTGAAGAGTAGAGATTTTATCAATCATCATTTCGGCGAACTTTTCCAAAGCTCTGTCCTCGGCTGATGGCCCTGCATGGTTATATTTGTTATCCTTACGCATAGGCTTTAGGTGTTAGGATTGTTAGCTGTCTTGTCCCACTTAGACACCTCACTGACACGGCAAGCAATGTCAAGACGGTCGTTATAGACAGACATCTGGAGTTCACCCTTGGCATTGATGCCAGCCTTGGGCTGCATCCAGTCCTTACGGCTCTCACCAAACTGGAGGAAACGGATCCAGGTGTAATCATAGTTCTCACCGTTCTTCTCGCTGCTGAAGGCTGAGAATACACAGAAGGGATTGCCCTTCTTGTCCTTCTTCTCCTCAATCTTATTGCCGAGAGTGCCGCGAAACTCGATATCACCCTTGATGCTGTCTTCAGAACCTGCGCTGAAGGTGTTGATGCCTGTTGCAGAGAGATTCAGATAGAAAGCTTCTCCTTTCTTGTGGAAAGTGAGAGTGCCAACCACCTCGACACGATTGCCTACAGGATAGTTCGCAAGCTCCTCCTGAGAGCCGCCATCCTTGGCCACGCTGATTTCTACGGTCTTGTTGATGCCAGACTTGGCAGGGATGACCACGTTGATACCTAATGACATGAAGGGCTTACCCTCCTTACCTGTACGCATCTGCGCTGAGCGTGAGATGGTACCACAAACTGTTACATTACATTTAATCATAAAAGCTGAAAATTAGAAGTTAATATTAAGAGAAAAGTTATAATTGCTGGTCTTCTGTCGCTGCATGTCTGATGTCTTCCGCTATCCAGCACAGTAAGGCTACCATGACAGAACAATAGATAATACATCCGATCAGACCTAACAGGCAATAAAGTCCATAGATGATGCTGATGATGATAGCTCCGGCTATCAGCAAGGTCAATACCTTATTGAAGATCCTTTCTTTCATGTTACTTTCTTTGAATGGATTGTTCCTGGTTCTGCTGTGCATCCACGCCTTGCTGATAGTTTTGGGACATCTGCTGTGAAACAACGATGCCGTTTACCACACTGGCTACTGCTCGACGTTTGTCATCCTCAGTGAGGTTGCTGTTTCCCAAGGCTTGCTGGAGTCTTGTCATTTCAGCATTGGTGATTTCATGGGTGAAGTTCACCGTGCCGTTATCCACTTGAAGAAGTGGCCTGTTATCGGAAATGATAAGATTGCACACTTTCATGTGGGGGAGGAGAGAAGTCAGGTCTATCTGTCTGTTGGCTGCTGCATCAGTGACAGCTTGCATCTTTTCCTCCTCGCTCTTGTTGTCAATCTGGATTGCCAATGCCATCAGTGAGGTGAAAAGAGTCATGGCCATCTCTATCACAGGGTCACCATTCGGGTTCATGCTCATACCGCTGTCCTCTGAAGACAAGATTTTCTTCATCCATTCGTCAGGTGACATATTCGTGTCAATCTGCTGCTGGGCTGTGACCGTTTCCTGAGCTACAGGATTTGCAGCTTTATAGCTGGCCAACAAGTCCTTTCCGTTATGAAGCAACTGTTGAGACAGTCCACCTTTCTGGCTTATCTCTGCGATATATGCAGCTGGGTCAATATTGCGTTTCGTGCCGTCACTTGCAATGGTCTTGACCTCAAAATGCAAATGTGGCCCTGTTGTCCTGGTTCCAGTATTACCTGATACGCCAATCTTCTGACCGGCATTGACATTATCACCAACCTTCACGTCGATGCTCGACATGTGCATGTAGGTCGTCTGATACTTGCTGCCATCCTCACGGTTATACTCAATCGTCACCGACTTGCCACCGCCAGTATTGGCATTGTGGTTCACACCAACCACCTTGCCGTTGTTCTCTGTGGCAAGCAGAGCCTCGTTCTTGCAGCTTATGTCAATTCCTTTATGGAACTGCGTCTTGCTGTGATCCATTGGGTCACGACGGTTGCCGAAAGGTGAAGTCACAAGCATGAACTCCTCTCGTTTCAAAGGAAGGGAATAAAGACCATTGGGAGTGGGCTTTGCAGTAACGCTGGTGGCTGGAGTGGCAGACACATCCCCCTTGCGGTAGTCTGTGGTGCCAATCTTCTTTCCCTCTCTCTTTGCCTGTTCAATCACCATCTGGTCATATTTCTGCAGGTTTGCCCCTTCAATGACTCCAACGATGGTGCTGACATAGTTCTTGGCGGTAGCATAACCACCAGCCTTGATGCCAGCAGCCCATCCTTTGTAGTCATCGGCAGAGAGGTTCCTGGTGTATTTCTGATAGCGGTCTGCCATGAGGACTTTACTGTGGTCTTCATAGCTCTGCCCAACGTTATCATACTTCTTGAACTTCTCATTAGGCTTGTCATCGTCGGCACGGACAAACTGGCCGTTGAACTCACCCTTTACACCGAAATGGTTATTGGCAGTTCTGGAAAGCATACTCTTTCCTTCTGCTGACTCAATGATGCCTTGGGCAAGAGTGATGGATGCAGGGATGCCATATCTGCGCATCTGTTCCATGGCTTCCGCTGCATGTTCCTCAATATATTTTTGTCTTGATGCTGTCACGTTTTTACTCTTTTAGGTTATCGATGAAAGGCTTGATGCTTCTCTGGTTCAGCCTTAGCTTCCTTTTCTGAGGCAACACCAGGTGACACCAATTCTGAGATACCGCGCTTTGCCGTCTGCTTTGGAGCTTCCAACTGGTCACAGATGGCTACACGCTCTCCGGCACGGATGAGTTTTGGCAGATAAGTGTCAAGGGCATGGTATGGGAATCCTGCCATCTTTACAGCATTGCCATCAGGCCCTTTCTGCTTGGTGCTCTTAGTGAGAGTGATGCCGAGTATCTTAGAGGCTTTCTCAGCGTCCTGCTGATAAGTCTCATAGAAATCACCTGTGCGGAACAGAAGCAGAGCGTCAGGATGCTTGCTCTTCAAGTCCAGGAACTGCTTCATAATCGGAGAAAGGACTACGGCAGCTACAGCCTTGGTCTCTGCTTTGGTGGCTTCTTCCTTGGCTTTTTCCTCCCTACGCTCTTTCTCCTTTTGCTCTGGAGAGTTACGACGCTTCTCTTCCTCTTGCTTCTTCTCAGATTGCGTCTGTTCTTCCTTCTGCTCCTCCTTCTTGTCTTCCTCTTCATGGACTTCGACATTCTTGGTCTGCTCCTTGGTCTCAGCCTGTGCTTCCTGCTCAGTCTTGTCTGTACCCACGGCTACGGCATCGGTACGTTCCTTACGGAGCACATCGGCAAAAAGGGATGCTGCAAGATGCGTCTTGTAGTCCTGTTTGTCATCTGCCAGCCACATTCGTTGCCACTGCTGTTGATTTACCTCACGGGCTTGAAGCCTGTTGCCGTCGATGGTAGGTACGCACAGAATGACACTCGGCTTGTTGTCGGTGGCTTTGGTCTTGAAGATGTTTACACGCTCGATACGTGCCAACTCTTCGGCTGTAGCCTGACTCTTGAAAAGGTCTGTCTTCAACTCAGGCTTCTCCATCGCCATAGTATAGTATCTGGAAGCCATCTCCAAACGCATGTGGTCACTGGCTTCTTCATTGCCTTGCTTCATGGTCACGAAAAAGCGGTTGACATCTGCCTTGTCAGCATAAACGGCAAAGGATTTTTCATTCTCAGGCTTCAGGAACATCGCCCACTTGCCAGCGTCATCCCTCAGCATAAGCACTTTGTCGAAAGCAACAGAGTTGGAACGGCTGACAGCCTCTGCAACATCGAGCTTGGCAAGGTCTCTCAGTTCCCAGTTGTTGAGCTTAGAAACGGAAACATCCTTGCCAGCGAAGAAACTATCATCAGGACGATAGCCCAGCGAGCCATCCATGTTAAAAAAGGAAACAGTCTCAAAGCCTTCTTTACGCAAGGCTTTCTCGATACGTCCTTTGTTCATGCCTGGTATCTCATTGTCCACTTCCAAGGATGCACCTGCAGGGAGTACAACATCTGCTTTCTTTGCCTCGGAGTCACGGACTACGACAAATTCCTTGGTGTCCTTGTTGGGCAGGTTCTTCAGCTCATCAGCGACATAGTAGTGCTTGGGCTGTTCTGCCTGTGTTTCCTCTTTCTGCTGTGGGGATGACAGTTCAACCTTCTCACCACGCTCTGCCTTGTGAAGCATATCCAGAGCATTGTTGACATCCATCTCCACGACATCAATGAGACAGGGATTCTCTTTGAGTTCACGCTGCCAGTAATCGACCATCTTCATGCTTTCGGCAGAGAGCTTGGCAGGAAGCCCCAATTCAAGCATCTTACTGCCAGCTGCCAACTCGACAATAAGGCGTTCCTGCTTTGCTGCATCTTCAGGAGAGGTGTTTCCGTTGTTCATGCCGTTACGTCCCAGACGCTGTGCATTGCCTGTGGCACTTACGACCTGACGCATGAGTTCGTTGGTGAAGTCCTTGTAAGACTCGAAATCCTTCTCACTTGGCATATACACCGTGTCTTTCTTGGCATCGTAGTGGGCAACACCGCTACCATCGAGACGGATTGGCACAAGGTTGTCGCGTGTCTTCAGGATGAAGTCATTGACTGAAATACGGAGGTGGTCACTCTCAGATTTGGAGTGCTCACGAACCTCAGAGGTTCCATGTGTCTTGACTTCCTGCTCGTAGCGTTCCTTGTCAACGAAAGGAAGGGTTGTCTGGTCGATATTGAACAGAGCACGGACTTCACGGGTTCTGACTCCCTTGTATTCTGCCTGTTGCTTTTCGTCCAAAGCCTTGTAGTCTTCACGGCTGATGACATCTTCAGGATTATGTCTGTTGACATACTCCTTCCAGTTGTACCAGTTGAAGGGAACACCCTTTTCCTTGGACTGTACGGACTCGCCGCGTTTCTTGGCTTCGCTGAAAAGCGTGTACTCGTTGGTCTTGTAATTGTTCTGGTCACTGTGAAGTGCCATTGTCATGGCATTGAAGGCTGAGACATTGACACCTCGTGGATAGAAACGGGGTGCCGTCTTCTCTGATGGGTTCAACCATACGCCGCCATTCTCCTTGGCTCTTTCCATTGCATTGATGAGTAGTTCAGCCTGTTTTTCGGCTGCTGCTTTCTCCTGTGGGTTCTTTTCCTGCATATCTCTATTGTTTTAATGGGTTTATTATCGTTGTGCGAGTGTTCTGGTCTGAGCCTGTTGCTCACTGGCTGCATAGTTCTCAGCTGCTATCTGTCGCATCTGGTCGTTCTTGACAAGTACGGCATTGGCAAGGGTGTTAAGAGGCAGTGCGCCCTGATTGTATGCGTCCACCACTCGGTCCGGCAATGCGATGGTGCATGGAACCTTGTCGATGGTTGCAATCAGACAGTTGCCCTTAATCTGCGGTTGCGAGATTCGAGCATTGAGGGCTTCATCCTCATAGACCTTGTAGTTGCCCCGGACATTGGCGTTTCCACCTTGTCCGTAACTGACTCCTTTGTGATTATCCAAGGCTTCGTGACCAGCCTTGTTCAAAAGGTTGAGTCCTCCCATACCGATGAGAACCATCTTCAGAATGGGATTTCTGACAAACATACCTGCCACGATACTGGCTAAAGGCAGCATGTTATCCTTCAGACCAAGTGATTTGGTATTACCTGTGAAAATGCCTACAAGCATGTCTGGAAGCATGGCCAGTACATAGCCGAGATTGTGACCTATGTCGGAAATGCCGTTCAGACCAACAGAGCTGAGCAATCCGCTCCAGCCATTCTGATTGGTCTGCTGTGGTTGCTCCTGCTGTGCTTCAGGTTGTGTCTGGGCGACTTCTTTTTGCTCTTTTACAGGCTGCACCTGTGTTTCCGTTGTCCGTTCCACTGTTGGGATATTTTCTTTTGGTTTTGGCTTGGGTTGTTCCTGATTCCTTTTTGCCTGAGTAGCCTTGTATTCGGCTCTGTGTTCGGGCGCAATAATCAAGGGAACATCATCGGTTTCTTTTGCTCCCACCTTGTCGATGGCGGCATTCAAGGCAAGGTCAACACCAACGAACTTGGCTGCTCCAGACCAACTGCCACCGATACCGCCCATCGTCATATAGTCTGCGGCTGCTCCTAAGACATAACCCGTTCCTTTTTCCAAAGTGGATGGATTATACCTCTTCTCAGCCTGTGCCGTGATATGGTTCTCCAGTGGCGATTTGTTAAGTGCCTGGGGAAGATAGAAGATGGTGTTGGTTGCTGCCTTGCGCATGATATAGTCAATGGATGACTTCGGAATCTCATCCTTGATCATCTTTTCAATCATCATCTTCTCAATCCCTGGAGTGACGGAGATGTGCTGCTTTTTCAGCTCATCCTTCACCATCTGAACGTAGTCTTCAGTATGCTTGGAGTTCCATTTACCCGTGTATCTGAGAGAGGCAAGACTGGCAGCTTGTGCCGACATTCCACCATCAGGCCCAGCTGCTCCAGCCATGATATATGGCAAGCTGCTGGTATGGATGGCCATCTCTTCAGACTGCTTTAACCGAAGGTCTTGCATTACTTTGTTCATTATTGGCAAGACCTTAGTTCTGAATAACTTATCGTTGCTTGTTTCTGCCATTACTTAAAGTGATGTTACAGGTTAATTATGAGGTAGATTACCTGATATTCTCATCAGCTGCTCAAACATGTCATGGTCGATTTGACCTTGACGATAGGCATTGTGAATGTAAGCAAGAGTACGTCCATAAGAACCTTCTCGTCCTGACCCGAAATGATCATAGATATCCATCAGATGATTGGCGACTGTCATATTCGTTTCAGGAGGGAATGTTATCCAGTTTCCTGTCTTGTCATGGAACGATGGTATGTCAGTATTGATGCCAGTCTGTGAGATTCCTCCCTGGTCTGAGGCAAGGAAACCGTCTGAGGTTCCGCTACCTGTAGATGAACTGCTGCTTCCTCCTGTGGAAGAACCACTGCCATCAACTCCGAAGAACTGAGGTAAGGCGGTAGCCATCAACACGAAGCACATACAGCTGCCTACAGTCATCATCATCCTCTTCCTGATTTGGTTAGGATTGGTCTGCATACTCAGATAGATGCTCATGGCACCTGCAACGGCTATCACGGCAGCTATCACATAACACACTCCCTGAACATAAGGAAGGTAAGAACCTACGCCGTCAGCAGCATCGCTCAAACCAGACAAGCCACTGTCTGCAAATGAGGACAGTGCCATTGGCATAGCGAAAATTATGGAAAACAATCTTTTTGTTATCATAAGTTCAATTGGTTTAATATCTGTTCTTTTGTCTGTTCGATGGCGTGATGATAGACTTCCATCTGTTTTGGAAAGTATTCCTCTAACCATTCGTCCTTATCTACATTGTCATTGATGAACTTGATTGCCAGCATACGGTCAATCTCTATGGCAGCTTCACCTGCCTCGCTGTTGTTGAACCATGCCTTTGTCCACCATCGGATTCCGCTTTTGTCTGGATAGACACTCACAAGTCTTGGTATATCGAAGCTCTGCACGTCAATCTCCAGCTCTGCCAGCGGATCGATGAGTCCGCTACTGGCTACGGCTCTGTCTTCAGCTTTTTTTTTTCGAGTGCTGACATCGTACTGAGGAAGACATGATGCCTCAATGCCAGATAGTTAAGGAAATCGGCTATCAGCAGGTTCTGCACCTTCTCAGCCAATGGAATACTCCTGGCACCCATTCCCAAAGGATTGGCCATGCTGGGCAAGGTCTCATAGAAGTAGTTCTTCATCGCTGACATCGTGAAGATGTTGCGAAGCGCAAGTTCCGTATGCTCAGGAATGGAGTACAGGCCATTGCTCATGTCACTCATGTAGTCCGGGAAGAAGCGCATCATCAGCTCTTCAATCTCCTTCTGGTCTTTGTCGTACATGGTATGCACGTCCATGTCGATGGTGACGAACTGAGGCACGGCACCTACCTGACCTTGCTGTTCCATTGTTTTGAGGTTGCCGTAAATCATGGTGAGAAATTCCAACGGGTTCATTTCCTCGCCATTGTACTTGACTTCCATGTGGAGCATGTCGGCACTCACAGCAACCACCTGACCTGCCTTTACCACCTGTCCGTAGTTGGCAAAGACATTGCTCAGATGGGAATAGGTCACTTCATAGTTGCCGTAGCGGATGACCTGATAGATACCATGAATCGCATCATTCCCCAATCCTGACACCTTGCCTGTTGCAACGGCTGAAAGGAGGTAGTGCTTTACATCGAAGTCAATACCGTGATGGAAGAATTTTTCTCCTGTCTTAGGATGCTTCTGCTTGCCGTAACCGAGCGACATCTCTACATCTTTGTTCTTCTCCTCAAACGGCATACAGTAGCCGCTATCTGACTGGAGTATCATTTCATGTGTAAACTGCATATTGTTATCCTTGAAAATTAGTCTTTGATTATCTGCCTCTGTGAATCTGTTCCCTTGGGGGTTCATCCACCTGAACGACCTGTGCCTGTGGCTTCGGCAGTTCCCTCTGTGGTGTGTCTTGTGCCAAAGGCTTCTGCTGTCCACCTCCCAGCACCTGACTCATATTGGCATTGTTGCCAATCATCATCATGCCAAGGACTGCTCCGGCTATCTTTCCGAGCCATCCGAAACGTCCGAAGACAAGCAAGGCTGAAAGTACCAGTCCTGCAAGGCTGAGACCTGACACGTTGCCTTTGCCAAGGTTGCTGAAGAAGTTACTGAACATATCGCCTCCGTTGCCAGAGAACACACCACGAAGGAAGTTTGACATGCCGCTCCACTTGCTATCCACACTGGTCATGGCATTGTTCATGGTATCGACAGCACCGCCTACGGAATCTTTCAGTTCGGTTACGGTATTGGCTACGCCATCAACCTTGTCACTGACCGTATCAATGGTATCTGAGCCTACGACAGCATCGCCAACAATACGAGCGACACTCTTATCCGTGGTCAGCTTTTCCCAACCGACGTATGCGGCAGCACCGCCGACAGCAGCGGTCTTGGTGGCTGTGCCGAGTCCCTTGATGGTTCTCTGAGGATGGATGACAGCACTGCCAACGGATGAAGCCGTTGCCTTGGCTGCACGGCCACCGTACTTAAATGTTGCTTTGAGTAATGAACTCCAACTCATATTCTATGCTCTTTAAGTTCAACAATCAATTATCTTCTCCCATTTCGCCTCCAGCGTTCCATACATTGCCTTGTGATACTGGCTTTGTCCGCTTCGCTCCTGGCACTGTAGTCAATCTCTGCCCACACGTCAGCAAGGGATGTATATTTCACCGCCTTGATAAGACGCTGGAGTTTCTTGTTCATGAGTTTGAGCTTGGGACGGATGCCAAAGATGATCTCCAGATGTTCCTTCTCAGTCATCTTGGTATTGGCGAGACAGACCTGACGGATGTCATTGACAATATCCACGCTTCCCATGATAATCTCCCGATAGATTTTGTTACGATTTGCGGAAAGTGCCACTGCAAGGGCATTAGTGGGATGAGCACTTAACTGATGGCTGAAACTTCCAAGGTTGTCAACCATCCTGTCAATCTCATGGTAGAAGCCGTATATCTGTGCTGCATAGGCTATGATGCTGTGAAAGTCATCAAGGTATTTGTTGAACTCCTTCTGAAGGTCTGTGGTAGCATTGACCTCCTCGGTAATCCAGATATGGCCTGTTGCCTCCAGCAGCATCATCTTTTCCTGTTGCTTCAGCTCTTTCTTGGCTTTGTCCGTATAGAGCGCAATCATTCCTGCCAGCACAGGGTCATTGCCCTGAGCATGGAGCATACTCCCACCAACTCCCCCGAAGGGGAGGGCGAGAGTCAGCATGATTATGACAAAGAAAGATTTATTCAACATGATTCATTCCGTTTTAGTATGCAGCTCTGGCACATCTTATCCATCGTCTGTGGGCCTGGAGTGCTATTTCTCCATTGGTACGGTCAAGCATTCCGGCGGTTACACTGTTCCATACATCAGTCATGGTGTAGTAGCGGATGGATAGATAGAGCTTGGTGAGTTTCTTATTGAAAGCATCGAGCCTGTCATTGAGTGCCCAAAGGGTCTTGCTTCTCTCGGCTCCAGTAAGCATATTCTCTGTACCTCCCTTGGCAATGGCATCCCTCAATGTCGTGTAGATGGTCACAAGTTCCGTGGCCGTCTCTATGTAGAGGTTGTTCATCGACATGGTGGCAACGATACCTTGCGGATTGTCGACCATCGCTTTTCTCAGGTTGCAGAGATTGATGAAGATGCGTACACCGTCATCATATAGTGTGGTACAGGCTTTCAATGTACTGGCATAGCCGTCCACCGTCTTCAGATAGGAGTTGTACTTCTTTTCCCACTTGTGGATCATCGTAAACTCGGCTGCAATGCCGTTCTGAAGCAGTGCGGTCTTCTGCTGGTCATCAATCTGGGTCTTAATCTGACCATTGATGAGTTCATTGCCTTCTGCCAGTGCCACATATTCCAATGGATTACTGGAGGTTATCTGGGCATGGGCTTTCCCGAAACTCAACCACAAGAGGACAAACGCCATGAATGCGACTGTCCACCACCGTTGGTCAAAGTGCCATCGGTCTTTGTTCATAGGATAGATGTTACCGATTGGTGATTTCATAAATGCCTTTTCTGCGTTTATTGTATTCAACTCTTTCTCTGATGATAGCCACCACATCGAGCTTTTCTTTCACTCCGTAGATGTCGAGCTTGGGATTTGTCCTGTCACCGCTGTAGATGCTGACGGTCTTTAGCCCGAACAACTGTTCCAGTATATCCCTGCTCTCGCTGAAGTCCACGATGCGGTAAAGCTCAATGTAGTCGCTTGTTCTATGGAAGATGCCATGCTGGATGATAAGTTGCTCAGAGGAAACAATGAACCTGAGTTTGCACAGATACAGACAGCCATAAAGCATCATAAGGGTTGTGATGGTACCAAGTATCAGGAATGGTGCCTTGAAGGTGATGGCTTCATGTCCGGCAACAAGGAACAGTACCATACTGACAAGGAACATCAATCCTTGACTGATGATATACTGCGCCCAATGTGGGCGAAGCGTGATGATGTTGAATCGTCTGATTACCTGTTCCATAGTTACCGATGATAATGTCTTCGCTCTTCCTGGTCTGATGTCTCTACCTCCATTGCAACATTGCCTTGCTCGTCAACACTGGTGGTATAGTCCACGTCATGCTGTATCTTCTTGTCATTGCCAACATCTTCGGATTCTACGTCAAGTGCTGCTGTGTCTTCCTTGATGTCAAGAGCCTTGCAAAGACTCTCCTTGAAAGTCTTCCATGCCTCAGATGCCTGGTTGATGGCTTCCTCTTTGTCGCATGGTGCTACAAGTCTGGAAGAACGCATCTCGTAGGCATCTTCATACAGGGCTTCATATCTGGCGTAGAGCTTCTGGACTGACTTCGGAAGAAGGTCAATCTGCTCACTATTCGGATGAAGCACATCTTTCGTGGATGGTATGTTATCCGTTCCTTTTCTGAAGGAATCCACGTAAGCCTTGTATTCTTCAGGGACATTGCCCTTGGCAAGCGGATGGTTCTTAAGCTCGATCATGGCAAGCAGCTCCTCATTGAAGTCCTTATAGCCGTCATTGGTTTCCTCACGGATGACACGATTACTTGGCACGTTGGCTTTTTCAGCCAAATCCCTGAACATGTCTGCGAACTTCATTCCGGCATCATCCATGTCAAAGCCCATGTGAAAAGTGGCTTCCTTGGCAGTTCTCAGTAATCCTTCAAACTGTTTGGCTGAAGGATTACCGCCCGTAGAGGCATAGACACCACTAACAAGCTCTTTCTTTTCCTGAGTGGTAAGGTTACTGTCTTTACCTGCCAGCATTTGATAGAAAGCCATTGCATCATAGGCACTTTCAAAGATGAAGACTCGCTTGGCATCCTGTAGCTTGGTGCCCATCGGACTGGCAATCCAAAGCCCTTCACTGGCATTGGAACCTCTGGCCATGCCTTTGTAAGATGTGCCGTCCTGCTTTCTTCTTCCCCTTTCTTCCAAACCGACAATCTTTCCGTCTGTAGATCCAGGGATGGTCATGGGGAAGGAGAGGTTCTTGTAAGTCTGGTCGCCAACAGTTCGTTCTGCAAGGACAAAATGGTGATGGAAAGCATACTGCGTACTGAGGTTGATACCTCTCGGCTGGAAATAAGGATAGAACGGTTTTTGCGTTTCTCTGTCATTGCCATCAAAACGATGCAGCTTGTAATCGTCTATCTTGAAAGGTGGAAGGTCACGCTGTGGATTGATAATCTTCTTTTCCCTTTCCTCAATAGGATTATTCAAAAGTCTGTTGCAGACAAGGTTGACGAGTCTGTCCTTATCCATGCCAGCCGTGTAGTCAGAGAACATTTCTGGATGTTCCTTGATGAAGCTGATGACGTTGTAGTTCTTCCGCGTAGGCGGCTGGAAACAGCAAAGGCCATTGGCAGTGACAATGAACTTGTCACCACGAATACGTCTGCCCTCGCTGTCCAGCCTTACATACGACGGATAGCGCAAGCCGTCACGTCTGTTCAACGTGTAGCCAGCGTCTATCAGCACATCCTGAATACTGAGCTTGTTTTTGAAATCGTCGTAGGTGAGTTCTGCCATTTTGTTATCCTGAATAAATCCTTTTACCTTGTGTGTCCTAATCCTACGCCGTGTTCTCCAGCATTCAGTCCTGCATCGAAAGCCCTTGATGCCAACTCCTGCGGTGAGTCAACACCAGGCTTGAAATACACATGAGGTCTGTCAGGCCCATGATGCTCCATGAAAATGGATGGCCCACTGTGATGGTGGAAGTCATGGGTCAGCTCATGCGTGATGGCAAGTCCGGCAAGCAAGGCTCCACCGATCTTTGCTCCCAAGCTGGCATGCATACCAGGAATGTTTTTCATATCCACCTCACTGAAGATGTGGGAGAAGAGCTTCATGCGATGGTAGTCATCGATGGCCATGAACTTATCATACTGCTTCTGAGTAATCTCATGGCTGATGCTCTCACCATTGATGACCGCTGTCATGCGGTATTTGGCTTCGCCCTTGGCATCCTTCTCGATTTCGCCCTGCTCATTCCTGACTGGCTCAACCTTGATGTCATCGACATTGACTTCACGACCATGTTTTCCCTCACGATACCATGCCTTGCCCTCATTGAGTTCATAGAGGGCATTGCCGTCAACATGAGCAACGGAACGGTCTTCTGGTTCTAACTGAACCTGTCTGCCGTCCATAGTCAGGGGAATATTCGCCTGTTCCAGAATCAGTGTCTGACGGTCATTCAGTTCTGCTTCGACCTCTGGCTTCAGCTTAATACCAATCTGCTCCTTGGAATTGAGCATATCCATCGTAATCTTCTCGCTGAAGTCGCCTTTGATGACATTGTTGAGAATGTCGAGACGCTGCTGAACAGGCACTTCCTTGATGGAGTTGCTTGTCAGCTTCTTGACTTCTTCCTCAGTCAGGTCATAGACGAAATCCTGCTTGGTGGCAGAGGACTGGATGGTGAGAGTCTTTTTCTCAGGATCAATCACGATGCCATGACTGTCCAGACACTCCTTGAACTTCTCATCGGAGAAATAGACCTTCGAGGTGATAAGCTCATTATAAGGCTTGGCTGGTTCCAACTTACGTGGAGCCACTTCCATAGGAGTGATGACTGTCTGAAGGTCAGCCAGCACATCTTGCCTCGGAGGCTGTACGGCTGTCTGCTGTCCCTTGTAGTAGAAGCCGTAACCGCCATTCTGCAACTCTCCTGGTTTGATGCGTCCGTCTGGACGGTCTGGAACCATTGGAGCACCCTGCATGAAGAGCGCACCACCAACTCGTCGCATGTGGAAACCTGCTTGCTGTCGAGGTGTCCAGCCCAAGAAGAAACGGTCATGCAGTCCCCACATGGGATGCAGCCCACGTCTGTCCCAAGCCATACGGCCATACTCACCGACACCAATCCTATAGCCGTGAAGTCCCATGGCAACACGTCCGTTGGCATTACGGGCGTGTACGAAGTTCCTTGGAACATAAAAGTCATTGCCGACAAGTGCCGCAAAGGTGTTGTAGGCATTCTTGTTGGCATAATTCGTACCCCAGTCTGTCATGGCTTTCATCTGCTGGGCAGAGATGGGATAGGTGAGAAGCGGAGAGTCATGCCCTTGAACTGCCAACTGGAAGCCATCGCCCTGACGGATGATGTGCGCTTGCATACCATTCCGTCTGAGGATGTCTTGCAGCTCTGGCGACAAATCGCCTCTCAGTGGTAGAGAATTGAAACGTATCGACATAATAGTGTTGTTTAGATTCAACAATCAGGCATTGCCATCAGCCAGTGCCTTTTCAAGTTCTTCTCCTTTGTAGTCAACGAACTTTTCTGCCGACTCATCGCCAACAGACAGTCCACGATCTTTGCAGAAGTCAGCATATTCGTTCTGCCATTCTTTGGAGTGATGGTTCACATAGTCGAGCCAGCCAAATTCGCCGCTCTGCTTCTTCTGAACCAACTCGCTTTCGGAATAATACTTGTTTGTAGCCATTGTCCTTTCTGTTTAGGGTTATCGTTTCTGATTAGCGCATGTGCCCCATGCTTCTGAGACCTGCCTTTTTCTGCTCATTCCAGAGTTCATCGGTGTAGTCCTCTTCCTTGACGTAATCAAGATTGCCATCTTCACCCATGACCCAACAGCCGTAGATGCCGAAAGTGAATTTGTCCCAATCACGGGTTCTCTGTTCGCTCCACATCTTGGCATCGCCTGAAGATACACGTACTCCAGTGCGGTTGTTAAGGTCGATACCAACAGTGATAGGTTCGTCATCGTCATCACGGACGAAGGTGACAGGCTCACCATTCTGGAGGTTGTTGAACTCAGCTTCGCTCAGATGGATATCCTCTGAAATGAACTGGAGGTTACGGGCGATAACCTGGACTGGGGCAGACAACACCTGATTGGTCTCGTTGTCAATCTGTACAAAGGAGCGTACCATATTACCGTTCTTGTCTGGAATAGTGCCAACGATAACCTTACCTTGTTCTAACAAAGTACGACTTTGCTCAGAGAACAGTCTAAGATCCGCTTTCTCTATCTCTGGATAGAAGAGAGCATCAACATCACCGTCCTCCTTACGGATGAGCTTGAAGCGGCTACGACTCTTGACCTCATTACCGTCACTGTCAACAACCATAATAGGAAGTACGGGCGAGCGTCTTCCTTCGAGAATGTCATTGGTAATCCTGACAGGGAGGTCTTCAATCATTTCACGGGTCAGACCCAAACGGTCAAGGGTCTGGAATGGAATTTCGTTCTCGGTAAACTGCATTTTCTTCAATTTTTATCAGTTGATGAAACAATTTTGGCTGCGAAGGTACACCATAATTATTCATCTTAGCTGAAGAAAACACTAAATCAGGTCGATTTTGAGTCTTGATAACATTTGAGTATAATTTTGCAGAAGAAATCATACTCAAAACTTATCAAATGTTATATTCTTAAAGTAATGTCTGATGGTATTTTACCAAGTGGCACTAGAACACTAACTTTGCACCATGAAAAAATCAATACTCGTAATACTCACATCGGCATTTGTTCCGATTGCAAGTTTCGCACAGTTCAATACCATCGGTGATGTTGCAAGTCGCCCATCAATCAAGACAATAAAGAATCCTTCAGAACAAACAGTTGCTCCGAAGGATAGTGTTTTGCCGTCAGATACGGCATCTGCTGATATTTCCGATAGGATGGAAGGGAAAGAAGAGAGGCTGAGAACGTACCTCAGTGTGTCCTTTCCTCTGAAGAAGATACAAGTAAACTCAAAGTTCGGAATGAGGATGCACCCTGTATATCATAAGTATATCATGCACAATGGCATCGACCTTCATGCTCGACATGAGGATGTTCTGTCGATGCTGCCAGGCAAGGTGCTTAGGGTAGGATATGACAGCCGTTCAGGTAAATACGTGACAGTACAGACTGCTAATTACACGGTCAGCTATTGCCATCTGTCAGAACAATACGTAAAGACCAATGATTACCTTCAAGCTGGAGAGCCATTGGGATTAACAGGCAATACTGGAGCATCCACTGGTGAACATCTGCATCTTACAACAAAAAAGGATGGCAAGGCTTTTGACCCTACCATCCTTATTGATTATGTGCGCTCAGTGAAAAACTCGTGTTTGAACGACTTGGCTTTCTGATTATTTGGTCTTTTGGCGTTTCAAGTACTCTTGGAACTCTTTGCCTGTATAGGTCTGCTCCTTGATAATCTTCAAAACCATATTGTCAGAGAAATCCAGTCTGAGACTTGCAGTATTCGGATATTTGGCATTGGAACTCCAGAAAGTGAAGTTGTATTTCTCACCAGGATATAATGTCTTGCTGATGCTTCCATTATCCTCTGCCATAAAGTCGCCCTTGCGGTCATAGTAGTTCACATGGTATTTCACACCCGATATGGAATAGTCCAGATTGTTGACAACCCTTCCTTCTC
>JAAYDO010000055.1 GCA_012729225.1 Bacteroidales bacterium
ACTTTGTCTTGTATCGAAGTCGTTTCATCTGCACATAAATGCGTATAAATTCCCTCTATGATCAGATTTTTAAACTCAAACATTTGGCATATTTCGTCTAGTTTTTCACTACATTCTCCTAAACGATTGTTTATTGTAAAATAAAAGTACCCAAAGTTGCAAAGCAAAAATGGACATTCTTGCATGTCCATTTTGGACACAATTGCAAAGCTTTGTATCATGACTCAATGGAACGGTGCAGCGCCTAAGTGGTAGCCACCAAGTATGAGCCATTTGATCAAAAGATCCATTGCAGACATTTCCATAAACCATTAACCTTATCTTTGTTGTAGACCAAACAATAAAGACAAGGAGGAAAGGAGAATGTCAACTACAATGGATCAGATACATCATATCAGAGAACTGTTTTACCAACAAGATAAGAACATTTCTCAAATAGCATCTGAAACCGGTCTTAACCGCAAGACCATCAGTAAATACGTGGATATGGAGGATTTCAACAGTCCACCTCCCACAGCAGCATCAGCGGAAGTACATGAATCCAAACTTGATTCTTTCAAGCCACTGATCAACGAATGGCTGCAGGCAGATAAGCTTGCACCAAGAAAGCAGCGACATACAGCCAAACGAGTATTCAGGCGCCTCAAAGATGAGGCAGAAGGCTTTGACTGCAGCTATCGGCTGGTTGCTTCATATGTCAAAACCAGGAAAGAGGTACTTCGGCTAAAACGTACCGATGGATATATTCCTCTGAACCATTTCCCAGGCGAAGCACAAGCTGACTTTGGAACCGCCGATTTCTATGAAAACGGAAAACTTCATCAGGAAGCAAAGTACCTGGTTCTTAGTTTTCCCTACAGTAATGGCGGATTCCTGCAGCTTAACTATGGAGAAAACATGGAGTGCCTTCTAGAAGGCATGGTCGCTATATTTCAGCATATCGGCGGTGTTCCTACCGAAATCTGGTTCGATAATACAAGAACCATTGTTACTGAAATCATCAAAGGCGGCGGACGAAATGTAACGGAACGTTTCCAGCGTTTTTGTGCGCATTACCGCATTAAGCCGGTATTCATGAATCCCGAATCCGGATGGGAAAAAGGAAATGTTGAAAACAAGGTTGGATATCTGCGGCGCAATGAACTTGTACCAGTGCCCCGATTTGATGATCTCGTGGAAGAAAACGAACATCTTCTGGGACGCTGCGAAATTGATATGCAACGTGAACACTATGATGATGATTCAAACCGCTTTATCAGCGAACTATTCGAAGAGGACAAGGCACGCTTGCTACCGCTTCCATCCGTGCCGTTTGACACTGCTAATTTCACAACTGCAACAACGGATAAGTATGGCAAATTTACATTGGATGCAGGAAAACATCGTTATTCTGCTTCACCGGCATTCTGTGAATCTGCAGTCAATCTAAAAATCACTTCCTCATATGTGATTGTAATGGACAAAGACATGCACGAAGTAGTTCGCCATAGGCGTCTCTATGGCAGTGACCACGAAAGAATGGACTGGCTGCCATATCTTACATATATTGCCAGAAAGCCCCGCTCACTTCGCAACAGTGGCATATATGATATGATGCCACAGACCATGCAGATATACATGGACAACTGTGAAAGCAAAGACCGTGGCCGGGTGCTGAAAGTATTAGCAGAACTTACAGACAGAACAGGATTTTCCAGTGCTGTCAAAACAGTGGATGAGGCGATCCGCCTTAATGCAACAGATCCTGACAGTCTGCAGAACCTCTACAGACGGATCTACGCAGATGTACCTCTACTGCCACCACTTGAAAATGAGTCTTTACTGCCACAGCAGAAAATCATTCCATTCAGAAATGATTTATCTATGCTGGATGCGGCTCTTAAGAAGGGAGGTGCATCTAATGGATGATATAGAAAAATCTATTGCAGAATGCTGCAAGCAGCTCAGACTGTCGGTAAACTTTGCCGGACAGGCTTTCGAGCAGGAAGGAGATACACCACAGGAATACCTTTTAAATCTTCTGACAAATGAACTTGAATACCGTATTATGAAGCGGAAAAGCAAATATCTCAACACTGCCGGATTCCCACGCAGATACCAGGTGGAAGAGTTCAAGACAGACGAGATTGATTTTCCAGATGGTGTCAGCTATCAAAGCCTGTTAGATCTTGATTTCTATCATGCCGGCAAAAATGTCATTATGTATGGTGGGACTGGAACAGGAAAGACTATGCTTTCCATTCTGATGGGCATGGCTGCCTGTAATCAGGAAATACCGGTACGATTTTATCGTACCGCAGGACTTATCAATTTATTTTCAGAGAGCCGGAGTAAAGGAACCCTTACAGCATTGAAAAAGAAACTGAACAATGCCCAAATCCTGATACTTGATGAATTCGGATACGTCCCATATGACCGCACCGGTTCACAGCTTTTGTTTGATTACCTTTCTGAAATACATGAGGAGAAATCAGTGATTCTTAACACCAATCTTGAATTCTCACAGTGGGTAAATGTTCTTTATGACCAACGCATGACAACCGCTCTGATTGGCAGACTCACGCATCATGTGGAACTGATTTTATTTCCGGGTATCAATAACCGATTACGTGAATCAAGTATCAACGAGGCTCTTTCAAGAATCAGCAGTCAGGAGGTAAATAGCAATGGCTAAAAATAATAAAGTTATCAAAGAACAGCGTATATATCAAAATCTTCAGGAGCGTTATCAGGAAATGAATGATTTTCTTTTGGGTCTTATAGATGACCATAAACGCAGTGAAGAAGATTTAAGATATCTGAGTGATTTCATCCACTATAAAAAACTGGATGAGGAGTTCCGTTATTTTAAGGAACACGCACATGAGGATGTGGATTCGGAACTTCCTTTTTCATACCTCGTATTATAACAATTAGAAGTGTCTGCAGAGCATCAAATGGCTAGTCTAAGCACGACTGGCCACCGCTTTGCAACTTTGTCCAATTTGGACATGCAACAATGTCCAAAAATATTTTGCAACTTTGTCCAAAAAGTACTTGCAAAAAACAATCTAATGTCACTACATGTTTGAAAGTTTGAGTCTATATTATCTGTCCAGACAGTAGTTCTTAAACATATCCCATTAGTGGTAAATTCTTTTAAAAATATATTAACCTGTGGAACTTTGTTTTTTTTATCTTCTTCGCTTCTCATATCGATTACATTAGGATGGGATAGAATAACTTCTGTTATAATCCTTTTAGCTTTTTCTAAGTCAGTATCATATTCTACTTCTATATCTACAAAATTTCCACTAACAGCATCTATAATATGACTATTTTCTATTTTTTCTTTATTCATTATACTATTAGGAATTATTACTCTACTATTGCTAAAGGTCAAACTTAATTATATCAGGTCATAGGAAGATACCTGGAACATTCACGTATTTATCGCTTTGGAACACCAGAAAGAGAAAAGGTCTATATTGCATCTGCAGACTATATGAC
>JAAYDO010000207.1 GCA_012729225.1 Bacteroidales bacterium
ACTCCGTAGGCCTGATATAATAAGCTGGCATTCATATCTGATATGGTTGGGGAACCACAAAGATAATGATTTGTCAGCTTTTCATATGATAGGAAACTACAAAACCAACGCAATTCGGGGATGAACCCCAATTACTTGGCCTGCTTTCTTTGAAGACTCTTTTCAGGTGAATTTCCAATGAAAATTCAATGGATTTTTGTAAGAAACTTACTTCTCCTGAAATAGAACCTGCAACAAGCAGGCGTAGAGTCTCCAATCCTTGTTCTGTCGAGAAAGTGTTTTGGAGGCTCTGTGAAAGTGTAAGTGCGTCTTTCTTGCCTTATGAATGAGTTGTGCTTATCTACATCACAATGGGTGGTGCAGAATCTCGTTGTTGTTTTCTCTTCGTCAAAGCCCCGAAAGATAAATCTTTAGTGCCTCTACATATTGCTGCATGGCAGAGTGTCCGAGGTCAGTCATGCGACAGACTGTTCGGTTCTTTTTGCCTGTGCCCACATCAGTCTCTTTGGTGATATAGCCTGCTGATGCGAGTTTTTCCAGTTGGACACTGAGGTTTCCTGCCGTGGATTCTGTTTTTTCCTTCAGATAGACGAAGTCTGCTTCATACACATTCAGAAGTATAGACATGATGGCAAGTCGCAATTGACTATGCAGTAGTGGATTCAGTTCTGTCATGGAGGAATTATTGCTTGTTGTTTTTTTCCCTGACTAAGAAATGTATAGGCAAGATAAAGCCCATAGCCATGATGAGAAAAGCTCCAGTGCAAAAGATTGTAAGGAGTGGCATCTCTGAGTGTATGTTAGAGAAGGAGGTCGCAAGGGTCACTGTTGTTGCCAGGGGAGCGATATGGCTTGTGTTGCCTTTTTTTAGGATGGTGTGAATGGTCACTATGCTCAAAGAGAACAAGACTGCTTCGAACATGATGAGATAGCATACGAACTCTTCTTTCTGAGTGAAGATTGTCCCAAAGAGCAGAATGAAGGCAAGAAGTATGTTTACCATAATGTGTGCTCTGATGACTCCATGCACCACGTTGTCTGTATAGCTTACCGTGCAGTTTTCCTTACGCTCCTTCTTGGCATGTTTGATGAGAATGGTGATGCCTACAATGAAGATGATGGCTAAGTTGAAGGAGGCAAACCATGTTGTGAGATGAGGAAAGTTGGCAACGGGATACATGACGCCCAGTGCGCCCATGCCAATGGCCAACGGGTAGCCAAGGGTGAGGAGTAACTTGACGTCAATGGCTTCTTTCTTTGTCTTTTGAATCATTTGGGTGATGAGTTCAAGGCTTTCTTGTTCGGTAATCTTCTTTTCTTCCATGTTGTTTTGTTTGTTTGTTGCGACATCATGACAGGGAGTCACGTGTCAAGGTTATTGATTAGTTTATTTTATAAACCAAGCCTGCAAAAAGAAAAGCAAGAAGGTTGGTTGTAGCTTGCTTCAGTTTGCATCATGCTCTTTGTTCAGGCGTGATTTTGGTTGCAAAGATATGTAAGTTTATTTTATAAACCAAAAGAAATGCTTGAAAAAATTCATTTGTTCTGTATTTTCATGTGTTCCTTTCTGAGAATGTCTCATTTTGCAAAACGAAAAGCCGTTGTTGAAAAACGGGTGCATTCATGATGAAAAGTCCTTTGAAAGCCGTGAACTTCGGCAAATAATGCTTACCTTTACATCATCATTCTCTCCTGCAAAGGGATATGGATGGCACGGAGAGAGTTGATGGTAGAATATAATACGAAGATTTATGGCTTTGATAAAGACTGTGTGTGGCTTAACTCCAAAGTGGGGAAAGGGCTGTTATTTTAGTGAGAATGCAACGATTGTGGGCGATGTGCAGATGGGCGACCAATGCACGGTGTGGTTTAATGCGGTGGTGAGAGGCGACGTGAACTACATCAAGATAGGCAATCGTGTGAATATTCAGGATGGTTCATGCCTTCACACGCTCTATAAGAAGGCGGCTATAGAGATAGGTGATGATGTGACCATAGGACATAATGTGACTTTGCACGGATGTAGGGTGAAGAGTGGTGCACTGATTGGTATGGGTGCTACAGTGCTCGACGATGCTGTGATTGGTGAGGGAGCAATCGTGGCAGCAGGCTCTCTGGTGCTGAAGGGCACACAGGTGGGCGATGGTGAACTATGGGGCGGTGTGCCTGCTAAGTTCATCAAGCAGGTTGATCCGGAGCAAGCCAAAGAGTTGAACCGTGGCATTGCAAAGCATTATATCATGTACGCTGATTGGTATAAGGATAGTGAAGACGTGGAGTTTCTTATGTAGAACTCACGTCATTCATGCCAACAGACTCCATCCAGGCTCTCAAGAGGTGCTTGCACATTCACATCTATTGAACGATCATTAGCGTGGTGATACAACGATGATTTCTTTAGAGGTGCTCGCACATTCACGTCTATTGAACGTGGAACGGGAATGACAAACAGCCCTTTGCGAATAAACCTCTTCTCTCCATGTTTCTGCGAGCCTTCGAGATGCCTTCGAGATGCCTTCGAGATGAGTATCAGATAATTCCACCAGCTTTTTCTTTTGTGGCATGAAGGAATATGAGAAGGAATTGGAGACTGAGCAGACGTATGGGCGGAAGATGTCACGCTCTCTCCAAAACCGAAGGGACGTATGGTTAGTAAACAATCACCTTTTTGGTTTCATTCCCCTTTCTCATGATGTAGATGCCGGGAGCGGAAGGCTTGTCGATGAGGATTCCTCCCAGTGTGAAGTACACACTCTCTGAAGAGGTGGCGGCAAACGTGTCTTCAATGTCGAGTGCTATGCCTCCACCCATAAAGTCGAAAGAGATCAGTCCTTCCGCTGATTCTGTGATATTGGTGATGGGTTTCTTGATGGCATAAGTGCCGTCAGAGTTGGGATTGTAGAATTTTCCGCCACAATCCACATGCGAATCATCTGTGAACTCAGTAACTAAGTCATTGCCTGGGAAGAGGTGGGTTAGGAACTGAGTGTGGTTAGGATAGAGGCTTTTCTTCCCTTTGTTATTTATGAAGTCACCATAGTTCTTACCTGCTGGTATGAAGGTGAAACGCTGGTGGTTGGCAACATTATTGACGGTGTTTCCCTTCCATGCCTCCTTGTTGTAGTCAATGTGACAAATCATCATGCCGTGACAGTCTGAGTAGATTTCTACATATTTGTTCCACTTCTTGTTTTGACGATTCTCAATGGTGAAGAATTCGTTTCCGTCATTGTCATTCCTGATGATGTATGCCTCTGGCTTATCCTGCAGGTCGGCCATGTTGGTGATGGTTGCTGGAGAATTGAGTTCGGTGAACTCGAGCCATCCTGCACACCATCTTTCAAAGGCAGTGTAGGCGGCAGGACATTCACTGCTGTAGTTCTTTCCATTGTAAGAGCCAGCATCCATGATTCCCCAATGGTTCATGCCTGTACCTCCCTGATAACTGGTGTCGTAGGTGTCGGGCAGACCAAGGCAATGGCTGAATTCATGACAGGCTGTTCCTATGCCGTCAATGGAGGTAAGGTCTGAATTGTTCAGTTCGCAACTGGTGGCATAAGTATTGATGGTCTTTCCTCCCAGAGTGATGGCACCTGCTCCATCAGATCCCTTTGCAGCTTCCAGCGAAAATTCGTGTGGCCATATAGCATTAGGATCTTCGATGTTGGCATGTTCGCCAATGCCTGCATAGATGACATAGACCTGATCCACTTCTCCATCACCGTCCCAGTCGTAATCGCCCCAGTTTATGTCGTAATTCTTATCAGCAAGCTTGCATGCCTCAGCAATGAAGGATGCAGCATATTGGTCATCACCATTGCGGTCGTTCTTGCCATAGAAGGCATATCCATGTGATACGTTTACAGGACCAAAGACATCGAAGGTGAGCTCGAGTTTGCCATAGGACTGGTCATAGAAGTAGTCTCGCACAGAGCCTGCATGGTTATTCTCGTTATAGCCCACTTTGTTGAAAGCGTCGTGGAATGTGGCATTGGTGTGGTTGTTCTTCATCTTCCTGTCTTGGAAGTTGGCAAGAATCACGATGCCCTTCTTCTTGCCTGTGTAGGGAGAAGACACCATTCCCTCGCCCATTCTTATGGCTTTGCGAGCGCGGGTTGCCCTTGCCTCTCTTCGTGCGTTGGCTCTTTGCATGCGTTGAGTCCAAGTGGTGGTGATGGAATCTGACAGATGAGGAGCCAGATGCCAATCGCCATTCTCCTGTTGCACCACAGGCACTCCATCTTCTGTGGTGTGGAAATGGAAATGCTCATCACCACAAAGAACGATGGTCAATTGTGTGCCATCACTGTTTGTCACTGTGAAAGGTCTGCGTTTGGCAGGGACAGCCCAAGCCAAATTCAAAGCCATTGCTAAAATGCTGAATAGAAATAATTTGCGTACCATAACTGAATATAGTTGCAAAGTTAATGATTTATGATGGATAATTGAGAGACGTGTGATGTAATTTAGCATTTTATAAATAATTTTCATGAAAGACTCTCTTTTTTCTCTTCTATTCTTCTCTTTCATCATACTTTTCCGTAACTTTGCATGAGCAAGTATCGTTCCTGACATCTAAGACCAAAACAAGAAGAAGGTTTTGCTGGCGTGTTTCTATTTTCTTTGGCTGTTGGTTGTCGTGGCAGATGCTACAATGGTTCTTTTTGTATTATTCTTTTAGGGCATCTAAAATTTTATTATAACTTATCATTAATTACACTCACTGAAAATGATGAAAATCAAATCTCTCATCTTGATGCTGTTGTGCGCTACATGTGCCTTTGCTGCCAAGGTGGACAAAAATGTGAACATCACCGTTGATGGTGTCTCACGTTCTTACATTCTTTACGTTCCAAACAATGTGAAAGAAAATGCTCCGCTGATTGTGGTGTTGCATGGAGCGAATGGTCACAGCACAGATCGCCAGCTTCGTTTCACACAAGTGGCTGACCAGGAAGGCTGTATCGTGCTTTTCCCACAGGGCCGTGTGATAGCATTCCCTATTGGTTTTGGTGGTAGCACTACTGGTTGGGAGGCTTCTGGCGAAGTCAATACCGATGTGAACTTTATCAGAGCAATTGTTGCTCAGACAGAGGAGGACTACTCTGTGGACAAGAATCGTATCTACTGCTGTGGTTTCTCCAATGGAGGTATGATGTCCTATGCGCTCACCAACACCTGCAGTGATCTCTTCGCCGCTTTTGCTTCTATCAGTGGATACCCTCTCAATGAGTTCCACTTCCGTCACACTGGCGAACGCCCCGTGCCTTTCCTCCACATACATGGCAAGAGCGACAACTTCGTGCTCTATAGCCTGATGCCTGTCATCGTGGATGAGATGGTGGCTCGTGTGGGTGCTAACCCTGTGCCTGTGAAGACAACTGTGACAGGCAAGTATGACAAGTCCGTGTATGAGGCTACTGAGGGCAGTTTCCCTTACACATATTATGAAATAGACGGTATGGGTCACAGCGACTGGACAGGCAATACTCCTGAGGGACACTCTGCCATGACCATGTATAACTTCTTCATGCAGTACACGCTCGACACTCCTTGCAATAAGACACTCAAGTGGATGCCACGAGTTGATCAGGAAGATTATAAGCCAAAGAGTCACGGATGGACTGTGAACACAGGAAACTATCTCTATTGGTTTGGCAAGGAACAGGACACAGGTGTGAATGGAAATCACAATGTGTACCGTTCACTTCAGCTTGACAATGGCAACTATAAGCTTTGCTTCAAATCAACAGGCGAGGCAGGCAAGCGAATTCCTGTGCAGATCAAGAAACTTACGGGCAGCAAGGAGGACGTGCTTGTAGATACAGTGAACGTGGGTGAGGAGGTTTCTCTTCCCATCAGGATTACTGATGGATGGGGTGAATATACCATTCGCATCAAGCGTGAATCTACAACAGATGTCATCAACATTTCCGATTTGGCTATCTACACAGCCACTGACGAGGAGATGGAAGCATTTGCCACTAAGATTTCAGAGGTGGAGGAATCAACTCGTCATCAGCCTTTCACAGCAATCTATACCACTTCGGGGGTGGCTGTGAAGGAACTCCAGAAGGGTATTAACATTGTGAAGATGTCCAACGGAGAAACAAAAAAGTTGGTGAAGAACTAATCTTCATTTCTTCCCGATAGCATATCATGGCTTACAAGCATCTGCCTGTAAGCCATGATTTTTGTTGTTAAGTACGGTAGGTTTAAGGTTTAGAAAAGGAACTTTGCATGACAATAGCATACACATGAAGACAAAACATCATATGATTTTGTTCTTCATCATTTCATTTTATATTTATAAACAATGTCTCTGTTAATTCCTAATCCGTATAATGTATGAGAACTCTTAGAGTAACTGATGCTCCATAAGGCTTTGTCCAAAGAAACCTTGTGCAGCAGATGGCCATTCCAATCATATACGTTTACGTGTGAAAAGTTTGACTCGTCAGAGCTACTTCCCAGCATATCCTTATAATATCTTCCGTCTTTGAGGACAAAGAAACAATCTTCTGCCACACAAGCATGCATATTATATATAATGAGTTGGTCCATGAGATTTTCAGATCTGAAATGGTCATTCATGTCACTAAATGAATAACTGCTTGGATTTCTTATGCCAATTGTGTGAAAAGAATCCAAATCAAATATGGTTATGACATCAACCATATCCATGACACTTATCGCCTTAGTTCCATCTGACTTAAAATACAACCTATCAACATACTCCATTGTAAGAACTTCTGGCTGATCCACATGAACCAAATCAGGGAATATCCCATTTCTTCAACTCTTCCTTGTCTTGATAAAGAGTGTAAGAGGGTTTCTCTCTAACTTGATCTCTCGGATCTTGATAGCTGATACGTTTGCCTATAAATTTTTTCCTTCAGGAAGGTGATATGTTCTGTGGAAAATAGGATGATATTCTTCCACTAAAACTTCATGAAGAACACACTTTCTCTCCTGTATGGATTTTTCCAAATCAATGGCTTTGGTATGGGAATTTTCCTGAACATATAAGTAGTCTTTTCCATTCTGACCTTTTGCCACATAGTAGAAAAGAGGGATCTGAGAGAATTCTTCTTTTTTATGCCCAACCTGCCCAAAACAAACAATTATAGAATCAATTCTCGCATCTATAATCTTGAAAATGGAATCTTTGAATGCTGAACAACAATAAGATAATCATCTGTACATAAGATGTTTTCTATGCTTGAATAATTACTGATGGCTATCTGACCATTAATGGTGTCTTCTACACCTGCATTTTCTTCTTCCACCACCAATGAATCAACAGAGTAAAAAGAAGGACGGGTGCATGAACAAAACGCAATGGATAGTAAGATGATACAACACGTTAAAAACTTCATAGACAATAATATTATTGGATGATTTAGTTTAATTTACAATATGACATTTTTTGGGCGCACCCGACAAACCCTGTGGGGAGAATGTACGGATGCTACCCCAAAACTGTCGCTAAACGATACACGATTGAAAAAAAGTTAGTACCTTTGCAGTATGAATCGTAACAGCAATATAAACATGTATGAAGGCCTTGCCTCATATTTCCTCCCT
>JAAYDO010000144.1 GCA_012729225.1 Bacteroidales bacterium
ATCAGATGCACTTTCAGGTCTGCTCAAGGAGGGGATGGACAACACGGTTGGAAACTTCTCCTACAGCCTGACAGAAAAGATAACAGCCAAGATAAAAGGACAGTGAGCCCTTTCAATTATTATAAATATTAAAATCAAAAAGATTTATACCCACATGAGAGAATTATTTCTATCAGTACAAAACCATCCTCACATCTTGTTGGCAACGGCTCTCTTCATGGGCATGTTTACTTTCACAGGTCAGCAGATGACAGTTCGGGCCGAGAACACCTATCTGTATGTAGAGACCAAAGATGTCCCTCAAGTTTCCGACGAAGAGAAAGCCGCCAACATGCAGAAGGTGCAAGCTTTTCTCAAGGAGTGCAAGACCTTCTACATTGCTACCGCCGAGGGCGACCAACCCCGAGTGCGTCCCTTTGGCGTGTCTGAAATCATCAACGGTCGTCTCTACATCATCACAGCCAAGGTGAAGCAAGTGTTCAAGCAAATCTCCAAGAATGGTAAGTTTGAAATCTGTGCGCTCAAGCCCACGGGTGTAGAGTGGGTTCGTATTTCTGGCACACTCGTGAATGACGACTCTCGTTCTGTCAAGGAGACCTTTCTCGAGCGCAACCCCAGTTTGAAGGGCATGTATAGTGCAGACGACGACAATATGGCAGTGCTCTACATCAGCAATGGAGTAGCGTCTTTCAGTTCCTTTGCGGGGGCTTCCAGCCAGATTTCATTCTAAGTGTAATCCACTTGTGACAAAAGTGGAGACAATCATGCAGGAGGGGCAAGCGTATATGGCTAACCTCTCCTGCTTTCATTCGTGGAAAACTCACTTGAAAAGACCTTCTGTAGAAGAATTCATCAAGAAAAAGGCAAACTTGCTTGCAGATTAAGTTCTCCACGACATACAGTATGATTCAGTGAGATTCTTGAGGTTATTGATATACAATTGAATATTATGCTAAAGAAAGGAAAACACTGATAAGGCAAAAATGCACCATTGTTCATAGGCCATCGCACCATTGTTCGTTGGCACTTGAAGCATTGTTCGTTTGCCATTGAAATATACTTCGGTCATGTGCATGCCAAATGGTATGGAAATCCATATTGTTTTCCCTCGCTTTTTTTACAGTTTATGCCAGCCCTCTCCATCCTTTCGAAAAGGAGAGGTATATTATATAAGGAGTAGATGCAAACCATGCAAGGTTGTTGGACAAACGTTAAGTTAATAAATCAAAAAATCTTGTCAGCCTCCAGTATTTGTTGTACCTTTGCAACATCGAACATCAAAAGGGTGCCCATGGCAACGGGCTGAGATTATACCTTCGAACCTGATGCAGTTAGTACTGCCGTAGGGATTGAGTCGTATTTTTCTAATTATTAAAGTAAAGGTTGTGATGTGTCGAGTCATAACCTTTGTTGTTTTAAAGAGGTGCTCTTTTCGATGATGATGAACAAAAGGAAAGGAGCACGAAAATGAAGCAATATACAAAAGTGCTGACCATAGCAGGCAGCGACAGTGGAGGAGGTGCAGGACTTCAGGCTGATATGAAGACTCTGTCGGCTCTGAGATGCTATGCCATGACGGCTATCACTGCTATTACCATACAGAATACTCTGGGGGTGGATCGTGTGGTAACGATGAAACCAGAGGATGTGGAGCAACAGATAGATGCCGTGTTGAGCGATATAGGAGCAGATGCAGTGAAGACAGGTATGCTTGCCACAGAAGATATTGTTGTGGCAGTGGTGAGGCAACTACATAAATATAAAGTACGAAATGTGGTGGTAGATCCTGTGCTGGTATCGACGAGCGGCCATCGCCTACTGACGGACGAGGCTCTAAGAAGAATGCAGTGTGAACTGTTGCCTCTGTCACGTGTGGTCACTCCAAACATCCCAGAGGCTGAGGTACTGATGGGACAACGGCTGGTGAGTGTGGGAGATTTGAAGCGGGCGGCGCACCAGTTGGCAGAGAAATACCACACTTCGATATGGCTGAAGGGTGGTCATCAGACGGGTGACTTTCTTACGGACATACTCTATGACAATGAGCAAGGGGAGTTGCTGGAATTGACGTCCTCCTATATCAATACCATCAACACCCACGGAACAGGATGCACTCTGAGCAGTGCCTTGGCGGCAGGACTGGCTCAGGGACGAACATTGCAGGAGGCTGTCCGAACAGCCAAGGAATACATCAACCAAGCCATCAAACATGGTGCTGACTATGAGGTAGGTCATGGTCATGGACCAGTGAAACATTTTTATCAATTATGGAAATAACTATCAACAACAAGCCTGTAACCACTGCGGCAACAACCCTTAGTGGACTGGCTGCCGAAATGGCTCTGCCTGCAAAAGGCATAGCCATAGCCATTAACAACAAGATGATACCGCGCACCGAATGGGAGGTGACGGACATCAGTGAAGGAACTCATCTCGTGATGATTAAAGCGGCATGTGGAGGATGATTCAGTTTATATCTCACCACACCGACCGCTATTCCTATCTGGATGGAATCCAGATGGCTCTTGATGGTGGCTGTAGATGGGTGCAGCTGCGCATGAAAGAAGCCTCTGAGGAAGATTTCTTTCGGATTGGAGCGGAGGTGAGGAAGCGTTGCGAGGATTATGATGCCACGTTGATTGTGGATGATCACATGGAAATATGTCGTGAGATAGGGGCTCATGGTGTGCACTTGGGCAAGAAGGATATGCCGATATACGAGGCAAGACGACTGTTAGGAAAGGAAATGCTGATTGGAGGCACTGCTAATACCATTGAAGATGTGAGGCGTATCTACAAGGCTGGTGCTGACTACATCGGTTGTGGACCTTTCCGATTTACCACCACGAAACAGGGTCTCTCACCCATTCTGGGACTGGAGGGTTATCGGAGTATCATCCAGCAGATGAAAGCAGAGAGCATATCTCTTCCTATTGTTGCTATTGGCGGTATCACCACAGCAGATATACCAGCGATGATGCAGACAGGTGTCACGGGTGTGGCTTTGTCTGGAGCCATGCTGAATGCAGAGAATCCTGTGGAGGAAATGAAAAGAATCATCAAACAAATAATAAATAATGAGTAAACTAATAATTGCTGGACGCGAGTTCAGTTCCCGATTGTTTTTAGGAACAGGGAAATTTAATGACAATGCTTTGATGGCACAAGCTATTGAGGCATCGGAGACTGAAATGGTGACAGTAGCAATGAAGCGTATAGAACTGGGCGATGTGAATGACGAGCTGCTGACCCACATCACTCGGAATCCCAACATTCAACTGCTGCCCAATACCAGTGGCGTGCGTACTGCCGAGGAGGCTGTGTTTGCAGCACAGATGGCTCGTGAGGCGTTCGGTACAAACTGGCTGAAGCTGGAGATACACCCTGATCCTCGCTACTTGCTTCCTGATTCTGTGGAGACTCTGAAAGCCACAGAACAGTTGGTAAAGGAGGGTTTTGTGGTGTTGCCTTATTGTCAGGCAGACCCTACACTGTGTAAACATCTGGAAGAAGCAGGTGCAGCCACTGTGATGCCCTTGGCTGCTCCCATCGGCACTAATAAGGGACTGCGCATGAAAGACTTTCTGCAAATCATCATAGAGCAGTCTAATGTGCCTGTGGTGGTGGATGCAGGGATTGGTGCACCCAGTCATGCGGCGGAGGCTATGGAGATGGGTGCAGACTGTTGTCTGGTTAATACTGCCATTGCTGTGGCTGGTGACCCCGTGAAGATGGCAGATGCCTTCCGACAGGCAGTCATTGCAGGGCGTCAAGCCTATGAGGCTGGCCTGGGCACTGTATCGGATAGTGCCGAAGCCAGTTCGCCATTAACTGCCTTTTTGAATAATTAAGACATTTCATTTTCTTTCAATATAGAATAACAACTATGCCAAAAGATAACAAAGCATACGCTAAATGTGAGAAATACTATATGCAGGGAAAGTTGTTCCCGGATATTAGAGTGGGTATGATGAAGGTGAACTTGACGCCTACTGTCAATCGTGATGAACAGGGAAAACCCCATATGGAACAGAATGAGCCAGTGATGATCTATGATACCAGTGGACCTTATTCTGATCCAGACTATCAGGTGAATCTGGAGCAAGGACTGCCGAGGATGCGTGAGTCTTGGATAGAGGAACGCCGAGAGCAGATGGGACAGCACATGACTCAGATGGCATGTGCCAAGGCTGGTGTCATTACTCGTGAGATGGAATATGTGGCTATCCGTGAGAATATGAACTGTGAGGCATTGGGAATAAATACCCATATCACCCCAGAGTTTGTGCGCAAGGAGATAGCCGAAGGACGTGCTGTGTTGCCTGCTAATCGTCATCACCCAGAAAGTGAACCGATGATTATTGGGCGTAACTTTCTGGTGAAAATCAACACTAATATAGGTAACTCTTCCACCACATCAAGCATCGAGGAGGAAGTAGACAAGGCTGTGTGGAGCTGTAAGTGGGGAGGAGATACCTTGATGGATTTATCTACGGGCAATAACATTCATGAGACGAGGGAATGGATTCTGCGAAACTGCCCCGTTCCTGTAGGCACTGTGCCCATCTATCAGGCTTTGGAAAAGGTGGATGGAAGGATAGAGAACCTGACTTGGGAGGTATATCGTGACACTCTGATAGAACAATGTGAGCAGGGTGTGGACTATTTCACCATCCATGCAGGCATTCGACTGGAGAACGTTCATCTGGCAGACAGCCGTCTCTGTGGTATTGTGAGCCGTGGTGGTAGCATCATGAGCAAGTGGTGCTTGCTGAAGAATCGAGAGAGTTTCCTATATGAGCATTTTGATGAAATATGTGACATCGTGGCTCAATATGATGTGGCTCTCTCGTTGGGCGATGGTTTGCGCCCTGGTTGTATTGCAGATGCGAATGATGCTGCACAGTTTGCCGAACTTGACACGATGGGAGAACTGGTCGTCCGTGCTTGGGCAAAGGATGTGCAAGCCTTCATAGAGGGTCCTGGTCATGTGCCTATGAATAAAATTCGTGAGAATATGGAGCGGCAGTTGGATCATTGTCATGAGGCACCTTTCTATACGCTCGGACCTATTGTGACTGATATTGCTCCGGGCTATGACCACATCACAAGTGCCATTGGGGCGGCACAGATTGCCTGGTTGGGTACAGCCATGCTCTGCTATGTAACTCCAAAGGAGCATCTTTCATTACCTGATAAAGAAGATGTGAGGACAGGTGTGATAGCCTACAAGATAGCGGCTCATGCCGCAGATATAGCGAAAGGACATCCTGGTGCAACCGTTCGTGACAATGCGCTGTCAAAGGCTCGTTTTGAGTTTAGATGGCGAGACCAGTTCCATCTTTCGTTAGATCCAGAACGTGCTCAGCAGTATTATGAAGAGGCAGGACACACTGATGGCGAGTATTGTACAATGTGTGGTCCTGACTTCTGTGCAGCCAAACTGACGCATGACCTGAGAAAACTTAAAAAAGAGAAGATTGTATGAACGCACAGATGGAACGCTACGAACGCCAAGTGATGCTGGATGAGATTGGTGAGGAGGGGCAGTGCCTGTTGCAGAAAGCACGTGTGCTCATTGTGGGAGTAGGAGGTCTGGGGTCGCCCATTGCTATTTATCTGGCAGGTGCTGGAGTGGGAACAATTGGACTGATGGACGATGACACCGTGAGCCTGACAAACCTTCATCGCCAAGTGCTTTATACAGAGAAAGAGGTGGGACAACCGAAAGTTTTCCATGCTCGTGAGCGACTGTTGAGCATGAACAGTAGTATTAATGTGCAAGCCTATAATGAACGGCTGACCAAGAAAAACGCTCAGGATAGGGTGGCGGACTATGATTTCGTGGTGGATGGAACGGACAACTTTGCCACACGCTATCTCATCTCCGACACTTGTGCTGCTATGGGGAAGCCTTACATCTATGGTGCTATTTGTGGTTTGGAAGGACAAGTGGGAGTGCTTTGTGCAGGTAGTGCCACCTACCGCACCCTTCATCCTGACGAGGAGGATACTTTGGGCATGCCACATCCTGGACGTCAAGTGGTGGGTGTGACACCTGCCATTGTGGGTAGTGTGCAGGCTTCACAGGTATTGCAACTCATCTGCCATTATGGCGAACCTTTAATAGATCAACTATGGACGATTGATCTCCGCACGATGCAATCGTTCATCATTAAATTATCAGAACATGTTTAGTGAAGAATTGGAACAATATAGTTGGGAAGAGACCACAGAGCGAATAGCTCAGATGACTGAAAAAGATGTGCGGAGAGCCTTGGAAAAGTCTCGATGCACAGTGGATGACTTCATGGCTCTGCTATCGCCTGCCGCCATACCTTATCTGGAGGTAATGGCGAGGCTGTCGCGCAAATACACTGAGGAACGCTTTGGTCGTACCATGTCAATGTTCATACCGCTCTACATCACCAATGCCTGCTCTAACTCTTGTGTCTATTGCGGATTCCATCGTGAGAATCCTATGGTCAGAACGATCCTTACACCGAGTCAGATAGAGGACGAATACCGAGCCATCAAGAAATTGGCTCCTTTCGAGAATATCCTTTTGGTGACAGGCGAACACACGATGAAGGCAGGTGTGCCTTATCTGGCTAAGGCGATAGATATTGCAAAGAAATATTTCTCAAACATCAAGATTGAGGTCATGCCTTTGCGGGCTGAAGACTATCACGAACTGACTCTCCATGGACTGAATGGTGTTATCTGTTTTCAGGAGACTTACCACAGAGAGAACTATCGGATCTACCATCCAAGGGGTATGAAGAGCAACTTTGAATGGCGCTGTAACGGATTTGACCGCATGGGGCAGGCTGGTGTTCACTCTATTGGTATGGGGGTGCTGATAGGACTGGAAAAGGAGTGGCGTACAGATGTGGTGATGATGGCTCGCCATCTGCGCTACTTGCAGAAGCATTACTGGCGCACGAAGTATTCTATTAACTTCCCTCGTATGCGACCTGCTCAGAACGAGGGTTTTCAGCCCAACTGCATTATGACAGACAGGGAGTTAGCTCAAGCCACTTTTGCCATGCGCATCTTCGACCATGATGTGGACATTTCCTATTCCACTCGTGAGCCAGCCTTGATTAGAGATCACATGTGCACGCTCGGAGTTACCACGATGTCGGCAGAGTCGCATGTGAATCCTGGTGGCTATCACACTTATCCCGAGGCTCTGGAGCAGTTCGCTGTCTCTGACAATAGAACCGCAAAGGTCATCAATCAGCGACTGAAGGAAATGGGACGTGAGCCTGTCTGGAAAGACTGGGATGCATCGTTTGACTTCATCAAGTCTATGTAGAAAAGGAAGAAAATGAATTTGATTGTTATTTCCAGACCTGAGTTTTTCGATGGTGAGACAGCCATTGTCAATGACCTCTTTGCGCATGGTATGCCACGTCTGCACCTTCGGAAACCTCAGGCTTCCTATAGTGAGATGGAAAGTTGGATTGCACAGATCACCCCTGCCTTCCGACCTCTCATTGTGGTTCATGATCATCATGAGTTGGCCCAATACTATCAACTTGGTGGCATTCATCTGAACAGCCGTCATCCAGAACCTCCTGCATGGGTGGAAGAGGAGCGTTGCCTCCGCCCCTTTACTGTGTCTCGTTCCTGCCATAGCCTTGGTGAATTAACGGCTGACACTCCTCATTCGCCCCTTGACTATCTCTTCTTGAGTCCTATTTTTGACAGCATTTCCAAGCCGGACTATTCTTCTGCCTTCTCTTGTGAAGAATTGATGACCGCCAAGACCAGCGGGCTTCTCTCCTCCCGTGTCTATGCGCTGGGTGGAGTCACTTTCGACCTTCTTCCCCAAGTTCAACATCTTGGATTCTATGGTGCAGCCATTTTGGGCGATTTTTGGAATCGTATTGAGAAGGGTGGAACTTCTGCTGTCTATAACAAGTTGTCCATGAATGCAGAAGTTTCGAGTGCCTCTTACACAGAAGAAAGAAAGTTTTTCTAACGATAGATGAATGTGAGTTAGACGAATTTGGAAGATGATGCAGTTGGTTTGGATTGTTGGAACATCTTTTCAACCAGACTTTTTCCTTTCTTTCTTTGTCATAATTCAAGGATAAATTCATCGACATTTGTATGCGGTGGAAGAAGGGCGAAGCGATTCTCACAGGCGGTGTCGTCCTGGCAAGTGAACGATGTTGCCCTAACTTTCCAAGACTTTTATATCTTCTTTATCTACAATGATTTATGGATAGATGGGGATTCAATACCGATGAGGAAAAAACGCACGCATGGTTCATGGGGCATCGCACCATTGTTCATTGGCACTTGAAGCATTGTTCGTTGGCCATTGAACAATTGTTCGTTGGCGCATGCAGAATGCTTCAATCATGTGTTTTGCCAAAT
>JAAYDO010000023.1 GCA_012729225.1 Bacteroidales bacterium
CAGTGTTTTGAGATCGAGGATGAGAAAATCTTCGAGACTCTTATCAACCGTTCTGATAAACTTCAGCATTTTATACAGATTTATGAACTAAAAATGGCAAGTTAAGGAACTTGCGAAACTTGAATTATATATTAAACATATGCATTCCAAATAGTTTTACACACTCAACATTTACTGCATTCCCCAATTGTTTATATGCCTGTTGTAGTTTTACATCTGGCTGAAAGTCCTCTGGAAAACTTTGGAGTCGTGCACACTCTCTTGGAGTCAAGAACCGTTTTTTAGAGCCTATGATTGAGGTTTGGACAATGGCAACCAGAGCTGGGAAATACGTATTTACTTTGACACGAATGCCTGAAGGGCGCAACTGGAATATTTGATTCCAAATATTAGGATGCCCCGTCTGTCCTGCCTGCCACTCTAATTTCGCTTTTGCCCCAAAAAACAAGGGGTTTTGCTTTGCTCGTATAATCCATTCATCTATAAACTCTCGATTATTGATATATAGTTCATTGTTCTTCCTAATAAAATTCTGCTTCCAAGTAGGATATTGTGTTAAATCCTCATTAGGGTTAAGGTCACACAATCTTTCAGACCAGATTGGAAAACCTGGCAATTTTTTAACCTTTATTTTTTGAAGAAACTCATTCCACAAGTCAATAAGATTCTCCATGTCTGACGAAATTCTATATTCTTCAAGATTTGGAATTTCGTTGTCATCTTGGAGTATAGAGTCAATAGAACAGGGTCGCATCTGCTCATTCTGCAATACGAAAGGAGACACATCACCTACATCTTTGCGCACACACATAATATACACACGTTCACGATGCTGAGGTATGCCAACGTAATGAGGACTAAAAATGACAGGTTCAGGAAGAAGGTTATACCCCAATTCTTCTAATTTGTCATGAATTATACGCCATGTTTTACCATGATCATGACTTGCGAGATTTCGAACGTTCTCCAACAAAGCATATTGGGGACGATGATACTCCAAAATACGACAAATATCAAAGAACAAAGTTCCTTTAGTTGGGTCATCAAAACCTAAGCGATTACCAGCTTTTGAGAATGCCTGACAAGGGAATCCGCCACAAAGAACATCATGCGCAGGAATGTCAGCTGCATCAATCTTTGTTATATCGCCTACAGGAACAATGCCATAGTTCGCTTCATATGTCTTACGACAATCGTCATCAATATCACTAGCAAAGACGCATTCTCCACCAAGTGATTTCATCGCTTGGTGGAAGCCACCTATACCACAAAATAAATCAATAAATTTAAATTTTTTCATTACTTACCGTATGTATAGCGGAAAACTACAAAATTGTCATTCTCCAGCACTTTCTTATCTATGTTGAATTTCGGTTTTCTAACATTACCGTCAGCTTGGCGACCTTGGTTAAAGTCGGTCAAAGCCTCTCGATAATTCACTCTATTTAGTTCAATGATAGACATCTTCATGAATTTTACAGAATTTTTCATGCGCTCATGATAAGACAATTCATCCTTGTTGTAAGTAGGATCAACACTCTTTATATAGCGATTTCTACCTTTCGTGGCTTCATATCCGGCATCACTATCCTTTACTGTTTCATGCTCATAAATTACATACCAGAATTTATCGAACTGGTAGATGCACTCAATAAGATTTTCCTGATCATTGCCTGGTGTCTCTTTCTTTGAGATGTCACTGGCCTTCAAGTCGCCATAGAAATCCTCCTCGTCAAATCGGATATCAAAGTCCAAATCGCCTTCACGTTTTAATGAACTACCTACATAGCGCATTTGATGAGTTAGTTTATTATCTATTGTGAACTTGTTGAACTTATATTCCAAAAACCAGCCAGCCCATTCTGCTTGCCTCCATTGATGCCAGTCGTTATCGTGCATCTCTTTTATTATATCAAGAGCTTTGAGCCATTGGCCAAAGGAGAAACCGCAATTGAATTTACGGAAAAGGTCGAACAATGTATTTGTTTCAGATACCTTATTCGTAAGGTAGTCCTGAAATTTATCTCTCTGGATTGTAGAGATGTTGTTGCCAAAGTAGTCCTCTTTTGTGAACACACCATAAGTCATGGCTTGGAATAAGTCATTTGTATAAACATGAGCCGACGAGTTGTGACCTTTCTTGGTAAGATAGGTGTCCTTCTTGAAATCCACAAATATTACATTATCGCCATGAAATGTATCACCATAATGATATACGCCAATATAGCGAACATCAATCTTGGGATTCTGTTTATTAACCGTGTTAGTATAATCATTAAACCAAAGCGGCAATTGTACCCTCTTCTTAAATATCGGATGAGGATTTCCCAAATATGTACATGTTCTAACAAGAAGGTGATATACCTTTCCGCCATCCGTAAACTCCAATACCCATTTTCGAGGTGGGACTGTAATAATCCTACATTTATTTTCCCCTAGTATATTTATAAGACACTCCTTAAGTTGCCTGTCTGACAACGGCTGATCCTGAGCAATGACAAGATTCTTATCAAGAGTTATTTGTTCACTATCAACATTCATATGCTTAAATTTTTTAATCAATTGTTGAATAATATTGCAGATATTTAATTTCATTCTAGTATTTCTTTGATTGTTGTAAAATATGGAGCATAGTTTCTTGTATCAAAGTGCAGACTGACAGAATGGTCAACTATATCGCAGATCATTCTCGGTTTCGCACTCTTCAACTGAAAACAAAGATATGTATCCCCAGAAGTCGCAAAACCTAATGTTTTTATGAATGAAGCATTTGCCAGAACTGGCTCTTCAGCGTTGAGTTCATATATTTCTGCGTCATTTTTATAATGTAGCAACAAATACTGAGGCATTACAGCGCATTCATTTTTAAACATTGAACCTTTTCTGCCATCAGAACGGACATAATAAAGTTGATTTTTAAGAATGAGTTGTTTATGCTTGTCTCCTTTATAATAACCTACAAGCACAATATCATTGTTTATGTTATTATGCTGGTTGTGATTGACAGCACATGTCTGGTCTATGCCATCTAGAGCAATAAAAATAGACTTCGCTATTTCATGCCCTAATCGAGGGGGAACAGCATTGCCAATCATCTTATATGCGTCTTTAATGTTTTCGTACTCGAAGATAAAATTATCGGGAAACGTCTGTATCCTAGCGCATTCACGCACACTCATTCTTCTGTATTTGTCCAACTTGTCTTTTTGGAAGTTCCAATTCTCATGTCCGTAGTACATCATTTTGGGTGATGAGGGATGTAATGGAGCAAAGTCGGCAGTTGCATTTATCGTAAAAGATGGTTGTTGCCACCCTCTACGCCTATTTCCTCGATAATAAAACGAACCAAATTTTGATGCCAATACATCATGATTCGGATATTGATTATTCTTGTTAGTCTTTTTGCTAGAATCTTTTATCTTACCACCAGAAAGAAAGTTTGGGACTTCTGTAATGTCACCAATAGTTTGTTCTAATGTAATAGGCTTATCGCATGTTGGGAGGGGGAAACTGAAAGATACGTTCAAATCTTTTCTAAAGCCAACAAAGAATACTCTTTCTCGATTTTGTGGTATACGATAGTTTACAGCATCAAGCAATGCCCATTGAACATTATATCCTGCATCATTAAGTTGGGTCAGGAAATCCTCAAATACACCTTTGAACTTGTCATCCAACATTCCCTTTACATTTTCAATCAAAAAGAATTTTGGCTTCTTAGCGTTGATTAGTTCGATATATTTTAAGAAAAGTTGTCCTCGTACATCATCAAGTCCTTTTTGTTTGCCACCCACGCTCCAAGACTGACATGGAGGGCCGCCGATAAATCCATCACAGTTTGGAATTGTATTAGGAGCAATTTTGCATATATCTTCTAATACGAACTCCGTATTTGGATGATTGCGAATATATGTCGCACGACAATGTGGTTCGAACTCATTAGCCCAAACTACATGGAAACCTGCCTCTTCAAAACCAAGATCAAGTCCTCCGCATCCTGCAAAGAATGATACTACGTTCATTACTATTATTCTATCTTCTTTTTATTCTTGTTTACTTCTTACCATCAGTTCGATATAACTACACGATCTCAATAACACAATTGTAAGGGATGACAACTTCCCATTTACCAGAGCGAGGGGAACCTGTTCGAGAGATATAGCCTTTCTGTTTCATTTTAGCAATTTCTCTCTCCAACGTGCGTTTCTTTACCGCCATCTTTACCGCCATTAGGTCGATAGAAATTGAAGCATCAGCTCCAATCAAATCTATTATACTTTTCTGAATATCAGTCATTTCTATTAGCGCCACATCACCGCCAACTTTACCGCCATTTTCGTTGGTATAGCTCTGCGAAACTTTCACATCAACCTTGAATGCCGTGATAAGATTAACGTTGAACTCTGCGGGTTGGTTGCCATTCTCCTTCAAGTCAGTCTGGACTTGCCCTACACCTCGGTTGAACATATTGACATAGCCCAGCGTCTTCATGGCACTGGCTACAAGAGGATTGCGATAATCGTTCACACTTGGGAAATTCTCAGGGCGGGCATTGCCATACAAGCCGCCCGCATTCAGGATCTCCAGATGACTAGCAAACTCATAAAAGCGAAGCGGTGTATTACTCTGCATATCGCGGTGCATACAGGCGTTAAGAAGAAGCTCTCGGATAGCCTGATAGGGGTAGTTGCTGACCATCTCCTCGCGTAGGATAGAAACGAAAACGGGTTTCTTCTTGATGACAGACAACTCCAAAAGCGATTCTAGACGTGGCAGCAGTTCGCAATAATTGCCTTCCAACTGCATTTCGTTCTCCACCTCACTGGTCACGTCCTCGCCCTTGAAGCATACATACTGCACATACAGACCTGGCATAAAACGGCGCGGCTTGTAGCCAAACAGTACGACTGCTGCGTATGTGGGGCATTGGTGCTCAGTGTCATACATACCCACAGCAGCCATCTGTTCCTCGATAGGACGAGTATCAGAATCCACTAACTCATTACCTAATAGCGGTATCAGATATTTTGTACGCAGCAAGTCCGTGTTGATATCATTCAGTTTGGCAGCCAAACAAGGCATGGTGTCGAAGGTGGCCATGAATGACATTCGACGCTCTGCCAATATGCGCTCCTCTGCTTCCGTAGCTATGTCGCGACGAGGACCAATACGAATAAAGGTGCGTCCACGATAGCGCACAGGCGGCAGGTCGGACGGACTGACCTCAGCAACCAACAAGTCACCTTCAGGGAACTGGAAACGGTCAACGCTCATAACAGGTATAGGCAGGATGTTTCCGTTGCTGCGTATGGCTGCAATCTTCTTCAGTAAGTCATCAGTGACCTTCAACCCCGACAACTCTCCGTTGTCGTAAGCACCCAATATCAGGTAGCCATTCTTGCGCGAGTTTGGCAGGTCATTAGCAAAGGCACAGATAGCCTCCTGGAACTTATCCATGTCACCTGTTGACGTGGTTCGCTCCACACGATAGGTTTCCGTGCTATGCAGCAGTTCTTGTATTTCGTCTTTTGTTATCATTCGACTTATTTCTCTTGATTGAATTCTTCCTGTCTCACCAACTCCTGTACCGGCACTTCAAGTGCATTGGCAATAGCTATGAGTGTTTCAAGGCTGGGTTGGGTAGTGTTTGTTACCCATTTGGATATAGTTGCCTGATCCTTTCCCAACTTATCCGCCAACCACTTGTTATTTAGATCGCGTTCAGCCAGAACAATTCTTATACGATTTAATTTTGCCATATTTTTTTATTGTCAATTGTAATCAGTTCTTTAACTAAAGTCTGCATCATTTGCAAAGCGAAGGCCTTCTGCCGTTTCGTGCTCAAATGAAGCAGCTCTGGATTGAATTGTTTCTCCGTGTTGGATTTGCCATTCTTGATAGGTTGCAATTGTGAAACCCTTTTCTTGAGAAACAACATATTCTTCCCAAAACTTATCTGGATCTATGCTTTCCCCATATTCATCCATCAATATCCAACCCTCTGAATGAATAAAAGCTAAAACAGAGTCCTTTCTTTCTTGATAGAATTGAGGATTGGGAGCAAACAAGAACTTCCATCCACGTGAGCATTTTCCAATATGCACCTCTTCATATATTTGTTGACGCAACGAGTCTATGTCTTCATCCAAAGACCTATCAGACTCGCCTGAACAACGACCTGCATCCTTTCTAATAGAGTCAATCCTTTGCTGACACTGCTTGGATATTAACTCCATCAATTCTTTCTGACGTTCCCTTCTTGGAATCTTTCGCATGTATATGTTTGTACCCATATCCGATTTACTGAATTGTCTTATAGATTATGAACGTAAGTTCTTCAAAACTCAAATCTTTAGGTCACAAAGATACTAAAAATAAATCAAAAATAGGCAAAAATATGCTTATTTTTTATTATTTTAGGTGAAATTTTGATGATTTCGTCAAGTATTAGACGCTTTTCTACAAAATATCGTGAGTGCGAAAAAGGAAAAAGTCGTGTTAAAGGTGGGATATCCTGATGCAGAGTATATGATTTCCAAACCGATGCATAGCAGCCAGAAGATAATTGAGCAGAATGAGAACTATGTTTTGATAGAGATGAGCCTAATTTTAAACTATGAATTTGAAACTGCACTGCTAGGGTTTATGAACAACTGCCAGATAGTGGAGCCAAAGAGTTTGCGGAACAAAATAAGAAATAGAGCCGAGGAAATAGTTAAAAATTGTAAATAGGAGAGAGATTTCTATAACAATGAAGTAAGGCTGCAATGTTAGACCCTACTTTTGCGGTGTATATTTGAATTAATAACAATTCTAAAAGATTGAATTATGAGATTGACCGCGAAAGAAATTATTGCAGATTTCGATGCTCATCTTCAGAAGAGTTCGAAACAGTATTATTCTAACTTCTATGTTGGAATAACAAATAACATTGAGCGCAGGTTGTTTACTGAGCACAATGTAAGTAAGGAAAATGCCTGGTGGATATACCGTACTGCTACAGACAAGGCTACTGCCCAAAAGGTGGAGGAGTACTATCTGGCTAAGGGCATGGAAAGTGACACAGGTGGAGGCACTGATGACAGTGTATATGTGTACTGCTATGAAATTATTAACACCACTAAAGAGTAAATAAACATGCAGTATCAAGTTTACGACCTACATCAGTGTAGTAAGGGGGAACAGGTCCAAGTAACACTAAGTGGCAATGCTGCCAACGTGAGACTGATGGACAGTTCTAACTATAACAACTACAAACACGGGCGCCGCCATAGCTATTATGGCGGACTCATGAGACGTTCACCGTCTGTACTAACGATTCCTCGTTCAGGTCATTGGTATGTGACCATTGACCTTGGAGGTTTAAGAGGTTCTGTAAGATCTTCTGTACGTAAACTGCCCAGCCCTCTACCTGAATACAGAGAGCCTCCTTTGTCTTCAGTTCCCTCATTGTTGCATAAAAAGCCTATTACTATTGGTGACTCTGAAGACAGTTATATGGAATATGATGTGTTTATCTCACATGCTTCTGAGGACAAGGATAGTGTAGTACGCCCTTTAGCGCAGGCACTAGTGGCCAAAGGGCTGAAGGTTTGGTATGACGAGTTTGAGCTAAAGATTGGCGACAGTCTTCGAAGAAAGATAGACAGTGGCTTAGCTAAGAGCAAATTTGGTATCGTAGTTCTGTCTCAGTCTTTCATAAAAAAAGGCTGGACTAACTATGAACTAGATGGAATTATTTCTAAAGCCAACACAGGAGAGCAGGTGCTCCTGCCTATTTGGCATGGCATTACCAAACAAGAGGTATTAGATTACTCTCCTTCACTCGCTGACAAAGTGGCCCGTAATACAGCTTCATATACGATTGAAGAAATTGCGGAGGAAATTGCAGAGTTAATAAATGGATAGTGAAAATATTATTACGGCTGCCTGAAACATGCAGCCAACTTAATCCCCGAACGGACGGGTAAAGATAGAATATGGCAACAAACCCTCCAAGTGGCGATGGTCACAGAAACGGTATGGTACGCCAGAGAAGCCAAGTCTTAAATCCCAAGACTGGAATTTGGACCAAACGCGGTCCCAATGGAAAGTTTATGGATGGGAAAAAAGACGGAACTCCATTCAAAGGCATAAGAAAAGAAAAGTGATTTTAGGATGTGTCTCGCTGGTGTGAGTCAACGAGGCACTTTTAATATAAGCGTGTACAATTCTAAGTGAACGAGAAACTCATGATGGTCATCAATAAAGACACTGTAATTATGAGATAGATGCCCTCCCTATTCCATGTACGACCCAATCCAAATAGAGAAAATGTTGCAAGTTTTTGATTTTTTCTGTGTTTTCTTTTGGTTATTCTGGGAGAAATCTGTACCTTTGCAGTGATTTTGTAACATGTTGATTATCAATGGTTATTTCCGTTTTTGCGACATGTGTGCAACATCCGGTGCTAACGCATTGATAGTCAGTTAAAGTCGTTTTCGAGGAGGTGAAGTAAGTTTGATAAATAAACAATAAACAAATATATAAAATCCGTGTAGCTCATTGAGTTACACGGATTTTTGTTTTAAGGACTTTGTTTCCCCACGTTATCTCGTGCAATCGTTTTGTGGAACTTCAAAAGGAAATAAATAAGGTGGAAGGGCAATGAACTTCCCTTCGTCGCTTTTATACAACTATGAGCCCATTTTTATCACAGGTCATAGGTTCGTGGACAAACACCATATGGTTCGTGGGCAAAAACTATATGGTTCGTGAGTGAAAACCATATGGTTCGTGAGTGAATACTATATGGTTGCTGCTTTCCTGCTGTATGGTTGCTGGTGCGGACTGGACAAAATGAACTTTTAAGTTATAAAATCACTGTCTTTGTTTGGTCTTTTTCTATGCCATTAGTGAAGAAGGGTCTGCGCCATTAGTGAAGAAGGGTCTGCATCATCAGTGAGGAAGGGTCTGCATCATCAGTGAGGGAGGGTCTGCATCATCAGAGAAGAAAGGTCTGCATCATCAGAGAAGAAAGGTTCGCGTCATTAGTGAAGACCGAAAAGGATTGTCAGTAAGTCTCTTTTCGATTGACATTGCGAAGGTAAGGAGTGAGTTCCTTAAAGTTTGGTTTCTATTTTTGCAATCAAAATGCCACAAGGCTTTACAGAATAGCATAAGATGAGCCTTCATTTTGATTTTTTCATTATCCCATACCGCAGGAAAGCGAAAAAAACACTAATTTTGTACTTGCATTATGAGGGCACATGCTTGTGTCCGTATCATGCGTGTCTCAGATGTGCATGAATCCCGATGCTACATTTTCTTTTAATCATCAGGTTTCATGGCATATACCACATTCCACAGCGTGAGCGATGCTGCAGAACGTATCTCGTATCTTGCAGCACGAGAAAAGGCATTTCTTTTTGTGGCAAACTTTGAATGTACGGAATTCATTATTGTAGAAGAACCGTTGCATCAGACGGATGTCCTTTTTGACATTCCGTCAGCTTCCAATGTAAACAAAGATCAGTATCAGGCAGTAGATGAGCGTTTCACCTTCCAAGCCGAAACGTTTGACAGATATAAGCGACGTTTTGACATCGTGAAGAAGGGGCTTTGCCGAGGCGATTCTTTCTTGACCAATCTTACTGTGAAAAGTCCTCTCCAGACCACATTGAGTCTGAAGGACATCTTCATGATGACCGATGCACGCTATTCCCTCTGTATTCCTAACCGATTCGTCTGCTTCTCGCCCGAATGTTTTGTGACCATCAGTTGTGACGGTAAAATATCCACCCATCCTATGAAGGGTACTGTCGATGCTGACATTCCTCATGCAAAAGAAATGATTCTTGCCAGCAAGAAGGAGAGTGCGGAACATGCAACGGTAGTTGATTTGCTGAGAAACGATTTGAGCATGTTTGCAGAGAAAGTCTGTGTCGAACGTTACCGATATGTTACTGAACTGCATACTGACAGGACACATATCCTACAGATAAGTAGCGAAATTGTGGGTCAGTTGCCCGACAACTGGCGGCAGTGTCTCGGACAGATTATCACCTCGATGCTCCCTGCAGGCAGTGTGTCGGGAGCACCAAAGCCACGCACAGTGCAGTTGATTAGAGAGGCAGAAGAGGAGGATAGGGGCTTTTATGCTGGTGTGTTTGGCTATTTTGATGGCAGTGCGTTAGATAGTGGGGTCATCATCAGATATATAGAACAAGACCTCGAAGGACGAAAATTCTATCGCAGTGGTGGCGGAATCACAGCCATGAGCCATGCGCATAGTGAATATGATGAAGTGATTGAAAAAATATATCTGCCTGTGAGGAAACCGACTTTCTCTGAGGTGATTTGCATCAACGATGGTCAGCCGCTACACTTATCTTATCATCTCAAACGGATGGAAAAGACCGTTCGGGACATCTATCATCAACCAATGCCTGAACTTCAACTGGAGATTCCTGACGAAGCCCGAAAGGGGCGGTTCAAATGCCGTATAGAATATGCCGATGCAATTCTCTCTGTTGCCTTCTCGCCATACAAACAGAAACAGCGCAGGAGCGTAGCCCTTGTTTGTGATGACCATATTTGTTATTCCTATAAAAGCACTGATCGCCGTCGGTTGGATTATCTTGTTCAGCAAGCCAAGGTCGATGATGTCATCATTGTCCGCAACGGAATGATTACCGATGCCAGTTATTGCAATCTTGTTTTCGAGGATTTTGAAGGTGCTCTGTTCACACCGTCAGACGCATTGCTCCACGGCACTTGCCGCCAACGCCTCATTGACAGCGGAGTTGTGGAGGAACGTTCCATTCGTGCTGACGAAATGTTACATTACAAGACCGTCTATTTCATCAATGCAATGATTCCTCTTCATGAGGCACAACAAATACCAGTGAATCAGATTCTTCTGGGGTGAACTTTGCTGGAGAGAGAGGGTGGAACTTGTCATTGATGCTATATTGATGAGCCTACTTCATGTGTTTTCTCAAAAGTCAATCTTCTTGAGATGTTGTCACTGGCATGCGATTCCATCGCTTGTTCCATTCTCAGTCTCCATTTCCTCCTCACATTCCTTCATGCCAACAGGGAAAAAAGTGATGGAATTATCCCGAAGGCGTCTCGAAGGCATCTCGAAGGCATCTCGAAGGATGGCAGAAGCATGGGGAAGGGAACTTCTCATGAGGGCTGTCTCAATTGTCTCAATCTCACCTTTGCCCTATCTCTCACCTCTCACACATCGGGCAACTATCAGCAGGAGTTGTTGGGAGTGGGCAAGCCAAATCCTGTGTCCGGAACTAACACGGCAGATATTAGAAAGTTTCTGTAGAAGTGAACCAAATACTTTGATGATGTTCTAAAAGAACCTGTCTCCTGTATCATATATAGTAAGTCTGCCCCATGAAAATGAGGCAGACATAATGAATCATTCTATAGGAATCTGTATCATGGACAACCACTTTTCTGGGTTCTCTTGATTCCATATTCCATCAATATAGCTGGTACGTGGTGCTCCTGCAATCTTCAGATTTTGTTCTTCCATATATCGGAATGCCTCTGTGAAAGATTCGTAGAAGCGGTCGTACGGACCAACATGCTTCATGCAAAGTGCCTTAGGGATGGTTGGCAGTTTCTTGAACTGGATGATGCCACTGTCTGTCCCCATCTCTTCCACCTGCTCGCAATACTCGATGTCGATGTCGGTAGGTTTGTACTCCTTGTTGTGTTCAATAGTGAAACAGTAACCAGGGGTAGGGCACTTGCATCCCAGTCGTTGCATCTCAGGACCTATTTTCTCAACACATAGAGGACCTAAGGCTTCATAACTTGCAATCACTTCTCGATGACTTGCCACGATGATTTCGGGCAATGATTGAATGCTGAATTTCTCCATTGTTTTAATTTCTTTGCGAGAGTCTCTCCAGTTGAGCAATCTGTCACGTCGGGCTATTAGCAGCCTAAGCTCTTTTTCCGTTTCCTTTATCTTCTCTGACAACTTCTTTATGCTGGGAGTATGTGAGTTTTCCTCAAACAGTTCCTTGATCTCATCCAGCGAGAAACCGAGTCGTTGCAGGTTTCGGATGTTTGCTAATTGTTGCATTTGCCCAATACTGTAGTAGCGATAGCCCGTCCACTCATCCACCTCGTCAGGCAGTAAGAGCCCCTTTTGTTCATAGAACCGCAAGGTCTTTACCGTGACCTGCATCAGTTGGGAGAACTCTCCGATTCTTAATTTTGTTTTGTTCATTGTCGCGCGATTCTTCTTTTGTTTATAAACATCTGCAAAGTTAGTCTATACCCTAAGGGACGAGTCAAGAGATATGTATATGTTTAACATTAAATTAACATTTGGGTGTTTGTCTTACATCTTCATGGGATCATGTCTCACACCATTGGTGATCTGTTCTCCATCCGTATCTAAAAACCCCATCTTTTGATAGAATCCATGACCGTATGGAAAAGAATATGCTGTAATAGGGTCTTCGTCTTTCATGTTTGGTATCTACACGTCAGTTTGGGAGAAGTAATCTTCTTTATATATACTATTAATGCCCCTTCGGCAGTTAGATGCTTGTGAGGTCAAAAACGCACCATTGTTCATGGTTCATCGCACCATTGTTCATTGGCACTTGAACAATTGTTAGTTTGCCATTGAACCATTGTTCGTTGGGACATGAAGAACGCTTTGTGCGTGCAGGGTGTGAAATGGAAGGATTCCCCTGACGTTTCATCCTTTTCATTTCTTTTTCTTATAAGGCAATCACATAGTCATTGAGCAGAACGTATAGTATTTTTAATGTAATCGTTTCGTGTTTCATAAAATCAGTTCTCTATATTATATTAATGTATGTTTGAAGGTTTTTAAGGAATCTTCCTGCATGCGCTCCATCCATTTGTGTGTGATGAAACTGGAAAGAAAGATGAAGGTGGTATCTGAAGAAGTGTTTTGAATAACGTCCCCATATGATAAAAGGATTGTTGAATATTCCACTATACATGCCACCTGCAAATTCTAATTCTGTATCAATAATAGTTGAAGTTCCAATAACCATGCACTCATCTGAAAGATCTCGGTCTATGCAACTTTGGGCAACTTCTGTCGTGTACTTCATGTAGTCATGGTGATAACGGTCAAAGTCACCTGTAAATTCTATGTCGCAGGAACTCACTTCGCCTGTACGATTCTTCACTATTGTATTGATGGCAATCTTGTCAAACTGCATCAGTTTGTCGCCTTCTGGCAACAAGTAGAACTCTTTCTGGTCAAGAGCTGCTTTGCCAATGCAATAATCCAAAAGCATATTAAATTTCAGGTTCTTCTTTTTACTTGCCTTGACAAGATTGGTTACATCCAGTTTCTTGACAAAGGTTAGCATGGGATTTGGAGCGTTTCTCCAAATTTCAAATTGAGAACCTCTGGTTGTGTCATGCGGATTGATTTCTTTTTTCATCTTCTTCTATGTTTGGAGTTCTTCATCATCTGTAGGGTTTCGAACTTGTGTTCCTTCCCCTTTTGCTACTTTGATAGTTTCATGATTTTTACAGGGCGATCATTCCCGCCATAGAGATGTCGGCAATAATGCATCTTGCCTGTTTCTTTGAAGCCGCATTTCTCCATCACGCGTCCTGATGCAGGATTGTCAATGAAGAAGTCACTCCAGATGACATCAATGTGTTTCTCGTTGAAACAATGCTCAATGATTAGTTGTAATGCTTCAGTGCAGATGCCCATATTCCAAAAGGGTTTGGCTATCCAATAACCTATTTCTGCATCATTCTCGCCAATCTCAATATTGCTTTCGCCATACTTGAAATAACCAATACTTCCAATGGGTTCTCCTGTCTCTTTCCATTCTATAGCCCATATGGTATCACCATGAAAGATGGTTCGGATAATCTTCAAGCTCTCTTCTATACTCTGATGTGGTGGCCAACCTGCACGAGGACCTACATCAGAATCAGAGGCATGCTTGAAGAGTGCCTCAGCGTCACTGTCATGCCAAGGACGAAGGATAATTCGGTCTGTTTCCATTTCTTGAATGTTCTTTTTAATGGTTTCACATGTCTTCCCCCATTTCCATTTCTAAACCTTTCCATTTCTCGCCATCTATCGTATAAGTGTCCTCTCCTGTGATATGAAACCCAACAGATCGATAGCACTTGATAGCAGAGATGTTTTCATTAAACACACCAAGGGTGATTCTCTTAACTCCAAGTTCTTGTTTGGCATAATCAATGGCCAGCAGAAGCATCTTTTTCCCGTAGCCTCTGCCTCGCATGTTGTCATTTATAATAATGAAGCCAAAGCGGATGAGGCTCTTATCCTCGGATGGGTAGCGGAGCAGGATGTGACCAACAGGCTCGCCATCAACAGTTGCTGTGAGAGGGTGCATGTTCTCTCTCTCGTATTGCATCATCATCTCCTCTGGTTGTGCAGGGTAATCCTGATAACGGTTTGCACTCCAGAGTCGGAACGCATGCTTGTCCTTGCACCAGCTCAGGATGATGGAAGCATCGGCTGGTAGAAATGGACGAAGGATTATATTGGTATGAGAGTTCATATAATTATTGTAATTTTCATATTTATTTTGAAGTAGTCAAGCATGGTCTTATACTCATCTTGTGCGTATAGACACCTTGAACATCATCAATCTGCCAACAAGTCCATGCCCATCTTGAAAGGGAAGAATAGACTCAAGATGTTGATGGAGATCTATGATGCCTTCAAATGTATTCTTTTATGTGTTGTTGTGATTCATGAGTAGTGGCATATGTCGCTTATCTTATTTTTCCACTCAGTATTCTGTTGCGAAGGCTTTTGATGGCAGGTTTGTAAAAGTCCATATCCATTGTCTCAATGATACGCATGAACTCATCCATCAGTTCTGGATAGAACTTGCACATGCGGAAAGCCAGTTTCATGCACAGCGTCTGAGTACCCGGAAATTCTTCCACATGGGTCATGCGGTCAAGGCAAAAGTCAAGAAAGTCCGCTCTTGGGTCTTGCTCGCTCATCTTCAATCGCTCAACGATATTCAGTGATAATCGTCTCACGGAGGAATTGTCTGTTTGCATGGACAGGTCTATCAACTCATTGAGCATCACCTGCAGTTGTGCCAGTTCCTTATCTGTTGCCTTGGTCAGTGTCCAAAAGGCATTGCGTGCCACATGGCCATCTTCATCACACATGAACTGTTGCGTGAAGCCAATAAAATCATTCCTTAGCCTCACTTCTTGGTATATGGCTTGGACATCCTCTTCACCATGCACGCTTTCAAGTTCCTTGTTAGTTATTGCCATGTTACTTTCTCGTTTAGATTGCATTGCAAAATTAGACTGTTTTGTTCTTTTATGCAAATATTTGGAGTGAATAGTGGTGATAAATATTGGGTGGTGTGTATTAATGTGGAAAAATATGAATTGTGATGATTGTTTTTTCAAACTTTTGTTATATCTTTGCGACATCATACTGCTAACCATATATATTATGAACTCAAGTTTCGGATTTAGACTTTGAGGTTGAATTTATTGTATAAAAAAGGCTTTGAGTATTTCCGTATGTCACGGAAAATGAGTAAATTAGATGTGACAAAAAAAACATTACTCAAAACTCAAAG
>JAAYDO010000205.1 GCA_012729225.1 Bacteroidales bacterium
CCATACGAATAGTTCTTGACTCCGTAGGCCTGATATAATAAGCTGGCATTCATATCTGATATGGTTGGGGAACCACAAAGATAATGATTTGTCAGCTTTTCATATGATAGGAAACTACAAAACCAACACAATTCGGGGATGAACCAGAATTTTTTCTTACGCAGAAACATGAAATGATGTATGATAGAAATGAAATGTTTAAGAAAGTATGAAATTATGTCCATAAGGCAGACTACCTCAATGAGTTCTCTTTAATAAGAATGAAAAAAGATTTAATCTTTTTGTATTGTCTTTGATTTACACTATCTTTGCACACAAATTTCTATATAGAACAATGATTTTCAACTATGATGTGATTGTAGTGGGAGCAGGTCATGCTGGTTGTGAGGCTGCTGCTGCCACTGCCAATTTGGGCGTGAAGACATGTCTCATCACAATGGACATGAATAAAATTGCACAGATGTCGTGCAATCCCGCCATTGGAGGTATTGCTAAAGGACAGATTGTTAGGGAGATAGATGCTATGGGAGGATACACAGGGGTGGTAACAGACCGCTGTAGCCTGCAATTCAGAATGCTAAACATTTCGAAAGGTCCAGCCGTGTGGAGTCCTCGTGCTCAATGCGACCGAGCCAAGTTTATCTGGACATGGCGAGAAATCTTGGAGAACATTCCCAATCTACAGATATGGCAAGACCAAGTAAAAGAACTTATAGTTGAGAATCAAGAGGTTAAGGGCGTAATAACCTACTACGGAGCAGAATTTAGAGCAAAATGTGTCATCATCACAGCAGGAACTTTCCTGAATGGACTGATGCACATAGGACGTGTGCAACTGCCTGGTGGAAGATGTGCCGAAGCGGCTTCTCTGGAACTAACAGAGTCCATCACCAAACACGGGGTGAGGGCTGGCAGAATGAAGACAGGCACACCTGTGAGAATAGACAAGCGAAGCGTGGATTTCTCACTCATGGAAAAACAGGATGGAGATCACGATTTCCATCAGTTCTCTTATCTACCCACAACCCTTTCAGCAGTGGAGAGACGAAATGATTTGCCTTGCTGGATTTGCTATACCAATAATGATGTACACGAGGTGTTGCGCTCTGGCTTGGCCGATTCCCCACTCTACAATGGGCAGATTCAGAGCATCGGTCCTCGCTACTGCCCAAGCATAGAAACCAAACTACATACTTTCCCTGACAAGAATGAGCACATGCTCTTCTTAGAACCCGAGGGCGAAACCACCAACGAGATGTATCTGAATGGATTCTCGTCTTCTCTCCCTATGGACATTCAGCTGGCAGCCTTGAGAAAGATTCCCGCATTCAGGAATCTGGAGATATACCGCCCGGGCTACGCCATAGAATATGACTTCTTTGACCCTACCCAGATGACGCATTCGCTGGAGTCAAAAGTGGTGAAGAATCTCTTCTTTGCAGGTCAAGTGAATGGCACAACAGGCTATGAGGAAGCAGCAGGTCAAGGAGTGGTGGCAGGCATCAATGCCGCCATCAACTGCAAACCCGAACTCAATGGAGGTAACCCTTTCATCCTGGGCAGAAACGAGGCGTATATTGGTGTGCTGATAGACGACCTTGTGACGAAAGGAGTGGATGAACCCTACCGCATGTTTACCTCCAGAGCCGAATATCGCATTTTGCTTCGTCAGGATGATGCAGACATGCGCCTCACAGAAAGATGCTACAAACTTGGTTTGGCATCAGAAAAGCGTTATGAGAGGATGAAGAGCAAGAAGGAGAAGATGAATGCCATCATCGACTTTGTAGCCAACTTTTCCCTCAAGCCAACCCTCATCAACACAGCCCTTGAGTCGCTCGGCACAACCCCTCTGCGCCAAGGGTACAAATTGGAGGAACTGTTGGGCAGACCTCAAATCAATATCCACAACATCATGCCACACATTGAGCCTTTCAGGAAGGCACTCGATCATATCATAGGAGACGATGCTCGAAGGGAGGAAATCATTGAGGCGGCAGAGATCCAAATCAAGTACAAGGGCTACATTGTGCGTGAGCAATTGGAGGCAGAAAAGATGATCCGACTGGAGAACATCAAGATTCTGGGCAAGTTTGACTACCTCAACATGACCCAAATATCCATCGAGGCTCGCCAGAAACTACAGGCCATCCAACCCGTCACACTGGCTCAGGCATCACGCATCCCTGGAGTTTCTCCCTCCGACATTAATATCATGATGGTGTTGATGGGACGTTGAAGCAACGCTTTTGTTCCACGTGAAACAAGAGACCCGTATAACATGAGAAATCAAACAATTACAGAAATAAAGTAAAGAACAAAAACAATCACGATTGGCTCTCTATCCAGAAGAAGAGGCCGAACAGATGTAAAAATAGAAATAAAAAATATAAAAGGTATGAACAACCAGTATCTGATTGACCACGTGAGAAGCATCATGGATTTTCCAAGAGAAGGCATTAACTTCCGCGACGTGACCACCCTCTTCAAAGACGCCAAGGCATTGGAAATTATGGAAGAGGAGCTTTACGAACTCTACAAGGACAAGGGAATCACCAAGGTGGTAGGCCTGGAGACGAGGGGCTATGTAATGGGGGCTATCTTGGCTCGCAGACTCAACGCAGGATTTGTGATGGCAAGAAAGCCAGGCAAACTCCCTTATAAGACAATTCAGGAATCTTTCACGAAGGAGTATGGAACAGACACCATCGAAATCCACGTAGATGCACTCAACGAAAATGATGTGGTGCTCATCCACGATGATCTGCTGGCAACAGGCGGAACAATCAAGGCGGCATGGAACTTGGTGAAGAAGTTTTCCCCAAAGAAGTGCTACATGAACTTCATCATTGAGATTAGAGACGAAGGTCTGAAAGGACGTGAATTAGTGGGCGAAGGCATCGAGATTACGACCCTACTCACGATGTAGTTTAAAAAAGACACAACTCGAGAGAACATTGAACACAATTCTGTTTCTCTCTGAAAACATGGTAGTTAGCACCGAATTGTTTCACGTGAAACAAAGATGCAGTTAAAGTAACACTCCAACACAGGTGGGCAAGGACGAAGAAAGATTACAACGGTTGAAGGTGATTGTAGATAGTCTCACCGAAGAACCAGGATGCTATCAATATCTTGATAAAGATGGCAGAGTGATCTATGTGGGTAAGGCAAAGAATCTGAAGCGTAGAGTAAGTTCGTACTTCAACAAATCCTATAAAAACAGGAAGACCAAGATTCTTGTCAGTAAGATACAAGACATCAAATATGTAGTGGTTCCAACTGATGAAGATGCACTCATTCAAGAAAACAATCTCATTAAGGAACATCAACCATTTTATAACATCTTGCTAAAAGACGGCAAGACCTACCCTTCTGTTTGTATAACCAATGAGTACTTGCCAAGAGTCATCAAAACTCGAAACATCGACAAAAAGGCTGGAACATATTTTGGTCCATTCAGTCATCAAGGCACACTGAACGCCATGCTGGAACTGATTGACAAACTCTATCAGGTGAGAATGTGCCACACGTTCTTTACCAAAGAAAAGATAGAAGAAGGCAAAACAAAGAAGTGTCTTTATTATGATATAGGTAAATGCAAAGCACCATGTGTCAGGCTTCAGTCCAGAGAGGAGTATCTCCAACAAATAGATGAAATCAAGGATATACTGAGCGGAAATACACGCAACCTTTGTCAGAAACTGTTGGAAGAAATGAAAACTTTGGCTGAAGAAGAAAGATTCCTGGAGGCAGAAACCATCAAAAACAAGTATCTGCTTGCAAAAGATTTCGACAGTAAAAGCCGCGTGATTACTAGCACCAATCAGAATATAGACGTATTCAGCATAGAAGACGATGAAAATAGAGCCTACGTGAACTACATGCACGTGGTGAATGGTTGCATCACACGCGTATTCACCAACGAATACAAGAAGCGTCTGGACGAAACTTCCGAAGAAATCCTTTCATTGGCGATTGTGGACATGAGGGAGAAATACGGCAATGAATCGAAAGAGATTGTTGTACCATTCGAACTCGACTTCACCATCAAAGACGCAACATTTGTTGTGCCGAAAGCCGGAGACAAGAAGAAACTTCTGTTCTTGTCGGAAGCAAACGTAAGACAATACCGCATTGATGCACTGAAACAAGCTGAAAGACTCAACCCCGACCAGCGGAACATCAATATCCTGAAGGAACTGCAACGAAAACTGAAACTCGACAAGATTCCTATGCGTATAGAGTGTTTCGACAATTCCAATACGATGGGACAAGATCCTGTGACAGGCTGCGTGATATTTATTGGTGGGAAAAAGTCGAAGAACGACTATCGTAAATATAATATCAAAACCGTGATAGGGCCAGACGACTATGCCTCTATGAGCGAGGTCGTATATCGCAAATATAGCCGTGCTATAGAGGAAGAGACACCCCTACCCGACTTGATAATCACCGATGGAGGAAAAGGACAAATGGAAGTGGTCAGAAAAGTGATAGAAGACCAACTGCACCTCCACATCCCTATTGCAGGATTGGCAAAAGACAGCCACCATAGAACCAACGAACTTCTATTTGGTTTTCCTGCACAAGTAATTGGCGTTGAGATGGATAGCCCACTTTTTAGACTACTTACTCAAATTCAAGACGAAGTGCACAGATTTGCCATCACCTTCCATAAGAATAAGCGAGCAAAGCATAATACAGAATCTGAACTTGATCACATCAAGGGTATTGGCAAAGTGACCAAAGAACTTCTGCTCAAGAAATTCAAGAGTCTAAAACGCATCAAAGAGGCTGATATAAAGGAACTTACAAATATAGTAGGAGCTGCGAAGGCAGAATTAATCAAGAAAGAATTCAACAATTAGAATATGAGAGCCGTTATTCAAAGGGTACAGCACGCATCTGTTACCATCAACCAAGAGGTCAAGTCATCCATTCAACATGGTTATCTTGTACTCATCGGATGCGAAAATGCTGATAATGAAGAAGATATAGAATGGTTGGCAAAGAAAATATGCGGTTTAAGAGTCTTTAATGACGAAAATGGTGTGATGAATAAATCCATCATGGATGTAGGTGGAGAAATCTTAGTAGTGAGCCAATTCACCCTTTGGGCAAGTTATAAGAAAGGCAACAGGCCCTCTTATCTGAGAGCAGGCAGTCATGAGGTCACTATCCCACTCTACAAGCGCTTCTGCGAGGTTTTATCACAGAGCCTTGGAAAGCCTGTAGGCACAGGAGAATTTGGTGCTGACATGAAGGTAGAACTGCTCAACGATGGTCCAGTGACTATTTGTATGGATACAAAGAACAAAGAATAAAGAAATATGGAAGAAAACAAGTATTTGAAGACACTGAATCAATATGATTTAGAAGTCGATGACGAGAAGGTGAAACATCAAGTGGAAAACATTCTGAAGAATCACCTACAAGAGAACAACACCAAAGAGGTGAAGAAATTCCTCCTGAACAGTGTGGAACTAACGACCCTCAACACCACAGACAGCGAGGATAGTGTGCTCAAATTTGTGGAAAAAGTCAATAAGTTTGACGATGAATACCCTGAATACGGACACGTAGCAACCGTATGCGTATATCCCAACTTCGCTAAGATTTGCCATGAGACACTCGAAAACGAAAACATAGAAATCGCCTGTGTTTCAGGATGTTTCCCTTCTGCACAGTCATTTATAGAAATAAAGGTTGCAGAGACAGCCCTGGCCATTCAGGATGGAGCAACAGAGATTGACATGGTCATTCCTGTCGGAAAATTCTTATCAGAAGATTACGAAGGAATGTGTGACGAAATTGCAGAAATAAAGGCTACTTGTGGCGAAAGACCTCTCAAGACTATCTTAGAAACAGGATGCCTGAAAACAGCCAAAAACATCAAGAAAGCCGCTATCTTGGCAATGTATTCAGGAGCCGATTACATCAAGACTTCTACAGGAAAACCTGAGCCTGCAGCAACTCCTGAAGCCGCTCTGGTCATGTGTCAAGCCATCAAGGAATACCATGAAAAGACAGGTGTTCAGATAGGTTTCAAGCCTGCTGGAGGCATGAAGACCGTGCAGGATGCACTCACCTACTACACTATTGTGAAAGAGGTCTTAGGAGAGAAATGGCTAACTAACAAGTACTTCCGTCTTGGCACCAGTTCATTAGCCAACAAACTCCTGTCAGAAATTGAAGGGAAAGAAGTAAAATTCTTTTAAAGCAACTCGATTCATCAACCGAATCACAAAAGATTATAGATTACGCTCTATCACGTAATCAACATAAGCACACAAGGCTTGTTTGACCTCCGAATCAGGGAATCCGTCAAGCAAGCCTTTTGCTTGACCTGCATATCGGTTCATTTCAGAAACAGCATACTCTATACCACCATTTCTCTTGGTGAAATCGACCAATACATCCACCTCATTCTGGTTAGCACGATGAGCCTTCACCTTGAGAGCAAGAGCCATCATCTCCTCATTTTGAGTAGATAAGAGCGCATGAATGAGCGGAAGAGTCAATTTACCTTCCTGCATATCATTTCCTGTAGGCTTTCCAATACCATCATCATGATGATAATCGAAAATATCATCACGAATCTGAAAACACATGCCGACGCATTCACCAAAAGTCTTCATATTGCGAATAAGACCTTCATCAGATATAACCGCCATTGCACCCGCCTCCGCACAAGCAGCAAAGAGAGCAGCAGTCTTATCTCTGATAATGTCATAATAAACCTCTTCCGAGATGGCTTGATTATTCACATTATTCAACTGAAGAAGTTCGCCATTAGAAAGGTTTTGAGCAGCAATAGACACAATCTCTATCAAACGCGTATTACCTGTTTTGGCAGCACAAAGAAGCGCATTTGCAAGGATATAATCACCCACCAAAACTGCCACCTGATTGCCATAAGAATGATTGACAGAGCCCTGTCCCCTACGCTCATCACTTTCATCAACAATATCATCATGAATAAGACTTGCAGTATGGAAAAACTCGAAGGTTGCCGCTGTATAAATTGCATTCTGATTCACCTCTCCTGCAACCAACTTTGCCGACAAAAGCGTAAGCATAGGACGCATCATCTTGCCCTTCCTACTACCAATAGTAGAAAGAACATTGTTGAGCAAAGGGTTCGTGTGCACAAGATAGGAATCAAACACCTGCCTGTACCCATCCATCTCTGCAGTAATAGGGTCGCTAATTTGCTTTAATGCATCCATGATTCTGTCTATTCGAGTGCAAAGTTAGTGGAAATTGAGGGCAGAACAAAATAAAAATATTGATTTTTGCCAACTTAAGATGTCTTAGGCAAGGAAAGTTGATGTTTTTTCAAATATTATTCGTAAGTTTACACACAAAAAGCAAAAACACATGGCAAAACTATTCCTTCTTGATGCTTACGCATTAATCTATAGAGCCTATTATGGGTTCATCAAAAACCCTCGCATCAACAGCAAGGGTGAGAACACCTCTGCAGTATTTGGATTCATCAACACTCTGGAAGATATTCTGAAAAAGGAAAGCCCTGACTATATTGGTGTAGCTTTTGACCCGAGTGGTCCCACCTTCCGGCATGAGGTTTTCCAAGAGTATAAAGCGCAACGAGAAGAGACTCCCGAAGGCATCCGATTTGCCGTCCCCATCATCAAAGAAGTGCTCAAAGCCTATCGGATTCCTGTGTTGGAAGTCTCTGGCTTTGAGGCAGACGATGTGATTGGAACATTAGCAAAACAGAGCGAATCCATCAATGGAATCGACACTTTTATGGTCACTCCAGACAAGGATTACGGACAGTTGGTTGCTCCTAACGTGAAGATGTATAAACCAAGACATGATGGAGGATATGAAATACTGGGGGAAGAAGAAATCAAGGAGAAGTATAGTTTGGAGGATGTGAAACAATTGATCGACCTCTTAGGACTTATGGGCGATACGGCAGACAACTTTCCTGGATGCCCAGGTGTAGGAGAGAAGACCGCCGTGAAACTCATCAAGGAGTTTGGCAGTACGGAAAATCTTCTGAACCACACAGACCAGTTGAAAGGTGCAATGAAGAAAAAGGTGGAAGAACACATGGAAGATATTAAGATATCCAAATTCTTGGCTACCATTAAAACAGACGTGCCCATCACTCTCAACTTGGAAAGTCTGAAAAGAGAACCTATTGACGAGATTGCCTTAAAAGAGATTTTTGACCGACTGGAGTTCCGTGCCTTGTTGAAGAGAATTTTTGGAGGAGCAGACAATGATGCCCAATCCCCCACTCCATCAACAACAAAAACAAAGGCGAAGAACAAAAGCAAGATGAATGATCTCTTCAGCGGAGATCTTTTTGCAGACGCACCAAATACTGCACAAACAGACACGAATAGTGCAGAAAAACAGAGCGTAAACGCAAGCACATGGCAAGGCGACGCATTTTTCGCTAATCTCAGCGATTTAAATAGCACTCATCATGATTACCAACTCATTGATAATGAGGAAGAGATAAAAAAACTTTCTGCAAGATTATTGACTTTCGATTTTGTCAGTTTAGATACAGAAACCACTTCACTCGATGCAACATCGGCAAAACTGGTCGGTTTAAGCTTTTCTGTCAAAGAGGGAGAAGCATTTTATGTACCCATTCCAAAACACGACGATTGGGAAGGCGAAGAATATGAAAAAGCCTTAAGAGTGGTCAATCATTTCAAAGAAATGTACGAATCAAACAAAATCATCAAAATTGGACAAAACATCAAATATGACATGATGGTGCTAGCAAACTATGGCATACATCTTGAAGGCAAGATGTTTGACACCATGATCGCACATTATATCATCACACCTGAGTTGAGACACAACATGGACTACTTGGCAGAAATCTATCTGAAATATAAAACCATCCATATTGATGCTCTGATCGGAACTGGCAAAAAACAAAAGTCGATGAGAGACCTCACTCCCGAGGAGGTATATGAATATGCAGCAGAAGATGCAGATGTGACACTGAAGTTAAAGAATATTTTAGAGAAGGAACTGAAGGAGAAAAACCTCATCAAACTATTTGAAGAAGTAGAAATGCCACTTGTGCCTGTATTGGCTCGGATGGAAATGAATGGAGTGAAAATAGACGAGCCATCACTGGCAGAAACATCAAGAGTATTCACTCAGAAGATGGAAGACCTTGAGAGGCAGATTCACGAAACAGCAGGACAGGCTCTCAACATCAGTTCGCCCAAACAAGTTGGCGAACTCCTCTTCGACCATCTCAAGATAGACTCCAAACCCAAGAAGACCAAGACAGGACAATATGTAACTGACGAAGCCACACTACAGGCTTTGAAAAGCAAACACCCCTTGGTAGGAATGATTTTAGATTATCGTGGATACAAGAAACTCTTGAGTACCTATATCGACTCCCTACCCCAACTTATCAATCCAAGAACAGGACACATTCATACTTCTTACAATCAAGCAGTTACATCCACAGGAAGACTATCATCAAGCAACCCCAACTTGCAGAATATTCCTATTCGCGATGAAAACGGAAAAGAAGTGAGAAAGGCATTCATTCCAGATGAAGGAGAACTGTTCTTCTCCGCCGACTACAGTCAGATAGAATTGCGATTGATGGCTCATCTAAGCCAAGATAAAAACATGGTGGAAGACTTCAATTCAGGCCATGACATCCACCAAGCCACAGCATCCAAAATCTTCAAGGTTGCACTGGATGAAGTGACCAGCGACATGAGACGAAAAGCCAAAACAGCCAACTTCGGCATCATCTACGGTATCTCTGCATTTGGCTTAGCCGAACGGATGGAAGTGAGCAGAAGCGAGGCAAAACAGTTGATAGACGACTATTTCGAGACCTATCCTGGTGTGAAGGAATATATGGACAAGAGCATCGACAAGGCACGCCAAAAAGGCTATACAGAAACCCTGCTGGGTCGCAGATGTCTATTGCCTGACATCAATTCCAGAAATGCTGTGGTGAGAGGCTATGCCGAACGAAATGCCATCAACGCACCCATTCAGGGAACAGCTGCCGACATCATCAAAGTCGCCATGATTCACATCGATCAGCGCATGAGAGAGGAAGGATTAAAGTCCAAAATGATTCTTCAAGTACACGACGAATTGAACTTCTCTGTGGTGAAAGAAGAGAAGGAAAAACTACAAGCACTTGTGATAGAAGAGATGCAAAACGCCATCAAACTATCTGTGCCCCTCTTTGCAGACTGCGGATGGGGTGCTAACTGGCTGGAAGCACACTAAAAAAAGAAAGCACACTCGCAAGACCACTTCTAATTGACTCATCATCAATGAGAAAGATTCGTCCTTTCCTCCTCAGCCTCCTCATGCTGACAGGTGTCTTTCCTGCATTTGGACAGCACACCTTCACCGTCATGACCTACAATATAGAGAATGCCTTTGACACCCTTCATGACGAAGGGAAAAATGATCATGAGTTTTTGATGGACGGAAATCGCAAATGGAATAAAAGCAGACTCTTCCGCAAACTGAATGGGCTCTGCAAGATTGTGGCTGCGGCCGACGAAACCAAGCCAATTGATCTCATAGGGCTGTGCGAGGTGGAGAACGACACTGTGATGAAATACCTCACACAACGAACACCTCTCAAACAAATGGGCTATCAGTACCTCATCACTCACTCAAATGACACACGAGGGATTGATGTTGCCCTACTCTACTCTCCTTTCACATTCCATCTCATCAATCACCAGGGCATCAGACCCCACTTTCCCAATCACCCCACACGTGATGTACTGCATGCAACAGGCACCATCAGCAATCGGGACACGCTGGATGTGTATGTTGTGCATTTCCCCTCCAAGAAAGGAGGCGAAGCAGCACTTAGGAGGAGTGTGGAAATAGCCCAAATGCTCCAAGAGAATATAGATTCCGTCTGCAAAGCAAGGAAGCATCCCAACATCATTGTGATGGGAGATTTCAATGCAGAAGCAGATGCGCCTCAACTCCAACTGCTCACAGGAGAAAACAGGAAAAAAGCGAAATTGGCAAAGGGAGATTTTCCACTCAAAAACCTATCAGAAAAACTGAAACCAGGCACATACAAGTATCAAGGAGAATGGACAACCATCGACCATATTCTCACCCTCACCACCACCCTCACCCACCCCCAAGCACACATACTTGATTTGCCTTTCCTCGTAGAAAAAGACCCCACACATGGTGGAATAAAACCCAAGCGAACATATCTCGGCACGATTTACAAGGGAGGTATCAGCGACCACTTGCCCATCATGGCTCAGTTCCAAATGAAGACAAAATAAAGTACTATGGCCATGTGTCATATTTCCCTCTGAAGAGAATGCCATAAATCCAGATTCATGAAAAAGCGAAATATTGAACATGTGCATACCCCCACCCATCCACTCCATATTCTCTTCAAAACTCAATAAAAATTAGCGGAGAATCCACGTAGGTTTTTTTCCTGTGCAAACATGATGAAACAAACCCGACAAACTTTGACGACGAACGACTCTTCCAAGAAAGAAAACAAAGTCTGAGCAACTATTCAAAAGAAGTATATATAACTAAGGAACAGCGAAATACATGTAAAGAAAGAGTCAAATACCGATGAAGTCAAAAAGCATGTATGTTTCATGAGCCAACGAAGCATTGTTCATGAACCAACGCAACATTGTTCATTGACACTTGAAGCATTGTTCATCAGCCATCGAAGCATGATTACTTTTTCGTTGAAGCATACCTCATTCATTTGATGCACGCAATTGAACTGATTTTACCACCTCTTTTCTCCCCTCTACACATATTTCATATTCACTCTCCCCATGCTCCTGCGAGCCTTCGATATGCATTCGATAAGGCTTCGATAGGATTCTGAGATAATTAACATGAGTTTGATGAAAGATATTCGCATGATTGCATCAGTTGTGTTGTCATGCGACTCTCTTTCTACGAAGGAAAGGTTCTGAAATCTATTTACATGTTTGATTTCCCTGCCAAAGATACTCTCCCTATTCATTTGTTGTTTCGGTGGACAAGAAAATAAAGCAAGTGGGATTCAAGGGAATGAATGAGTCTCATCTTGAACAAATGATTTATTTTGTGCCAACACACCATAAAGACATCATTCAGCACATACACAGGAAGAGTCGATAAAAGACGAACATTAAAGAGGCGAGGAAGTGACATGCAATCTATGACAAGAACACACGTTATTTAACTGGAAAACATATTAATATTGTGCAAACAACACGTTAAGAGGAAAAAAATTCGTATCTTTGCCGAAAATTGAGTAATATTATAAATGGTAACAATTAAACAAGTTGAGACAAAAGAAGAACTGAAGAAGTTTATTCGCTTTAACTACGAACTCTATAAAAACAACCCCTACTCTGTTCCAGACCTCTATGAGGACATGCTCAACACATTCTCCGACAAGAATGCTGCCATGGAGTTTTGTGAGGCTGCCTATTTCCTTGCCTACAAAGACAACAAGATTGTGGGACGTGTGGCTGCCATCATCAATAAAAAGGCCAACAAGACATGGAACTTGAAGAATGTGCGCTTTGGATGGATTGATTTCATTGACGATGAAGAAGTGAGCAAGGCACTCTTAGACACGGTAGAGGCCTGGGGAAAAGAACGAGGAATGACCACTATCCAAGGGCCTCTTGGATTCACAGATATGGATGCTGAAGGCATGTTGATTGAGGGCTTTGAGGAACTCTCCACAATGGCTACTATCTACAACTATCCATATTACCAGAGCCACATCGAGAAACTGAATTTCGAGAAAGATGCGGACTGGATTGAAATGGTCATGAATGTGCCCAAGGAAACAGGAGTGCCAGAACGCCTGTCACGAATTGCTGAGATTGTGATGAAGAAGTATGACCTTCGCATCAAGAAATACACTTCAGCCAAGAAGATTGCCAAAGAATATGGGCAGGAAATCTTCAAGGTGATTAACGAAGCGTTCAAACCTCTGTTTGGATATAGCGAACTAAGCCAGAAGCAGATTGACCAGTATGTGAAGATGTATCTGCCTGTGCTCGACCTCAAGCTGGTGAGCCTCATCACTGACAACACAGGCAAACTGGTGGCTGTGGGCATCTCCATGCCATCTATGTCGGAAGCCCTGCAAAAGGCGAAAGGCAAACTGACACCATTCGGCTGGTGGCATCTGCTCAAGGCTCTTAAACTGAAAAAGCCAAAGACAATTGACCTGATGCTGGTGGGCGTGTTGCCTGAATATCAAGGCAAGGGCGTGAACTCCATTCTCTTCTATGACCTTGTTCCGATTTATATTTCAGAAGGCTATGATTATGTGGAGACCAACCCCGAACTTGAGGCAAACGAAAAGGTGCAGCAGCAGTGGATTTATTTTGAGAGAAGACAGCACAAGAGAAGAAGATGCTATAAAAAGGAGATTCAATAAACATGGAAGAAGCATTAAACCTGAATAATCAGACAACTGCAAGCAATTATGGTGATGCCAATATCATCACGCTGACGGGTGTGGAACACATCCGCCTGCGCCCAGGCATGTACATTGGTCGTTTGGGCGATGGTAGTCATGCTGAAGATGGCATATATGTATTGCTGAAGGAGATTGTCGATAACAGTATCGACGAATTCAAGATGCAGTCTGGCAAGCGCATTGAGGTGGAAGTGAAAGACAATCACTCTGTGGTCGTACGTGACTTTGGTCGAGGCATTCCTCAGGGAAAGATGATTGAGGCAGTATCCATCTTGAACACTGGTGGCAAGTATGACTCAAAAGCCTTTCAGAAGTCTATCGGACTGAATGGTGTGGGTACAAAAGCGGTCAATGCCCTGTCAAGCCGATTCGAGGTGAGAAGTTACCGAGATGGAATGGTGCGCACAGCCGTGTTTGAGAAAGGAAAGTTGGTGGATGACCATACGGAGAAGACTGATGAGGAGAATGGCACATACATCTCTTTCCAACCCGACGACACACTTTTTCTCAACTATAAGTTTCAGGATGAGTTTGTCAGCACCATGCTGAGAAACTACACTTACCTGAACACTGGACTGGAAATCTACCACAACGGCAGCAGGATTGTGAGCCGAAACGGCCTGAAAGACCTCCTGAAAGACACAATGGATGCTACACCCCTTTATGAGATTATCCATCTGAAGGGTGATGATATTGAGATTGCTTTCACTCATACCAATCAGCAGTATGGCGAGGAGTATCATTCATTTGTGAACGGACAGCACACCATCCAAGGCGGTACTCATCAGAGTGCCTTCAAGGAGCATATAGCACGCACCATCAAGGAGTATTATGGCAAGAACTATGACTTTTCCGACATCCGTTCGGGCATCATTGCAGCCATAGCCATCAATGTGCAGGAGCCTCAATTTGAGTCACAGACAAAGATTAAGCTGGGCTCGCTCACAATGGAACCAGGCGGTGGTGTGAGCGTGAATAAGTTTGTGGGAGACTTTGTCAAGACAGAAGTGGACAATTTCCTCCATAAGAACCTTGATGTGGCAGAAGTTCTTGAAGAGAAAATCAAGGACAATGAGCGCGACAGAAAGGCGATTGCCGGTGTGACGAAACTGGCCCGAGAAAGAGCCAAGAAAGCCAATCTGCACAACCGCAAACTGCGTGACTGCAAGATTCACCTGAATGATGCCAAGGGCGAACTGAAAGAGGAAAGCTCCATCTTTATCACCGAGGGCGACTCTGCAAGCGGAAGCATCACGAAGAGTAGGGATGTGATGACCCAAGCGGTCTTCTCCCTGCGTGGAAAGCCACTCAACACCTACGGACTGACCAAGAAGGTGGTGTATGAGAATGAGGAATTTAACCTGCTTCAGGCTGCCCTCAATATTGAGGACGGCATAGATGGCTTGCGCTATAATAAGGTGATTGTGGCTACCGATGCCGATGTGGATGGTATGCACATCAGACTGCTGATGATCACGTTTTTCTTGCAGTTCTTCCCAGAACTGATTAGAACAGGTCATGTGTATATTCTCCAGACTCCTCTTTTCCGTGTGCGCAATCGTAAGAAACGCATCAAGAAGAGCGTGGTGGAAAAATACATGGAGACTCATCCAGATAGCAAGGGAGACTTTATCACACAATATTGCTATAGCGAGGAAGAGCGTGTGAAGGCGATTGACACACTCGGTCCTGACCCTGAAATCACACGATTCAAAGGTCTGGGAGAGATTTCTCCTGACGAGTTCAAGAACTTCATTGGTCCTGACATACGACTGGAGAGCGTGACACTTCGCAAGACAGACCAAGTGAAGGAACTGCTTGAATACTATATGGGCAAAAACACCATGCAGCGACAAAACTTCATCATCAACAATCTGGTGATTGAGGAAGACAAGCCTGAAGAGGACACCGAACTGGCGGAAGAGGAAGAGAAAGCGGTGTGATGACGAGAAGGAACTGTGGCTGATTGCTACTGACTGTCACTGTAAAAGTGTGCTAAACATCTAAAAAAGAAGATGAATATGGCAGAAGAACAGACAATAGGGAAGGGGAGAACGGCTATCTTTGCGGGTAGTTTTGATCCCTTCACCATAGGACATAAAAACATTGTGGACCGCACCCTGGAGAGTGTGGCTGACGAGGTGATTATAGCCATTGGCATCAACTATGAGAAGAAGTGCATGTTCTCGCTCCACGAACGCATAGAGGCCATTCGCAAGGTGTATGCCAACAATCCCCGAGTGCGCATTGATGCTTATGAGGGACTGACCACAGACTTTGCAAAGAGGGTGGGGGCAAGCTTTCTTGTGAGAGGAGTGAGAAGCGTGAAAGACTTTGAGTTTGAGCTCGACATTGCCGAGGTGAACAAGCGTCTCACAGGCATTGAGACTGTGCTTCTCTTCACAGATGCTCAGTATTCTTGCGTCAGTTCAAGCATTGTGCGCGAACTCTTATCTTATCATCAGGATGTGAAGGAGTTTCTGCCCTAAATAGAGAGGAGACCTCCCATCATCAAACATATAGAAACAAAGACTATCATGTCTCACAACACCAACAACTTTCTTAAAACATAAAATGAAGCCTAACTCTATTCGTACAAAAGTATTTGCTACAGTTCTGCTGTTTCTCACAACAGCACCACTCTTGGCACAAAAGAAGATTACTGCCATAGATTTAGATCAGCAGTTGCGTAAACTGGTGTATGTAGAAAGTGCCATCGCACAACTGTATGTGGACACAGTAAATATCAACAAACTCACAGAAGATGCTATCCGAGGCATGCTCACAGAACTGGACCCTCACTCTACCTACACGACAGCAAAGGATGTGCAGGCGATGAATGAGCCACTGTCTGGTTCATTTGAGGGTGTTGGTGTGCAGTTCAACATGAGAGAAGACACTCTGCTGGTAATCCAGCCTGTGAGCGGAGGTCCTTCAGAGAAAGTCGGTATCATGGCTGGCGACCTGATTGTGACGATAAACGATACAAGCATTGCAGGTGTGAAGATGTCGAGCGAAGAGATCATGAGACGCCTCAGAGGTCCTAAGGGCAGTTCTGTCAATTTGGGTGTTGTGCGCAGAGGCGTGAAAGGTATTCAGAAGTTCACTGTGAAGAGAGACAAGATACCTGTATATACGATTGATGCCTACTACATGATTGACCCAACCACAGGTTACATTCATATCAGCAATGTAGGCGCAACGACCAATGAAGAGTTTGTCAAGGCTACAACAGAATTGATCTCCTTAGGCATGCAGGATCTGGTGATAGACCTGCAAGGCAACCCTGGAGGTTATCTACAGGCAGCGGTGGATATTTCCGACCATTTCCTCGAGAATAATGAAATGATTGTATATACTGAAGGTCGTGTGATGGGACGACAGGAATACCACGCCCAAAAGGGCAAACTTGCACTACGCAAGATTGTGGCACTAGTGGATGGATACACCGCCTCTGCCGCTGAAATCATTTCTGGTGCATTGCAGGATAATGACAGAGGCATCATTGTAGGTCGCAGAACCTTTGCCAAAGGTCTCGTGCAGCGTTCTATAGCCCTACCTGATGGAGCAGAGATGAGACTGACTGTGGCACACTACTACAGTCCTGTGGGACGTTCGTTCCAAAAGCCATACGTGAAGGGAAACAAGAAGAAGTATGACATGGATATGCTTGATCGCCTGAACAGTGGAGAATTGACCAATGCAGACAGCATCCATTTCCCAGATTCTCTCAAATACACTACCAAGGCAGGACGAATCGTGTATGGGGGAGGAGGCATCATGCCAGATGTGTATGTGCCACTTGATACGACACGCTACACAGAATTGCATCGCCAGATTGCAGCCAAAGGCATTGCCAACACCACCATCCTGAAGTGGGTGGACATCAACCGCAAAAAGATGATCAAGGCCTACAATGTGGATGCCTATAAGAAAGCACGTACCCGTCAGGCAGAAAACAAGAAATTTGAACAAAAAGACCTGCGCGAGGGCTTTAACCGCTTCAAGCAAGACTTTGTCATTTCACAAGACATCATAGACATGCTGAAGCAACAGATGAAGGAAGAGAATATAGAATATACCGACTTAAGCCTGCAAGCCACTATGCCCATATTGGGTGTGCAACTCAAAGCACTGGTGGCAAGAGACATATGGAGCACAGCCGAATATTATGAAATCATCAATCCGCTCAGCGATATTTTCAAGAAAGGCTTGGAGGCGTTGAAGGATGAGAAACTCTTTCAGAACATACAGACCAATTGATATGATTACATACAATGCAGACGGCGTGAAAATGCCAAGTTTCCGCCATCGCGAATACAACACATGGATTAAGGCAGTGGCTGCCACTTATGGAAAAAGGGTAGGGGACATTGCCTACATCTTCTGCAACGACGAGAAGATTCTGGAGGTGAACAGGCAGTATCTGCAACATGATTACTACACCGACATCATCACCTTTGACTATTGTGATGATGCGCTTCTCACTGGCAAGAAAGACACCATAGCAGGAGATCTCTTCATCAGCATAGACACTGTGCGCAGCAATGCGGAACAGCAGAAGACAGCTTATGAGGATGAACTCAACCGAGTAATCATTCACGGCATTCTCCATCTTTGTGGCATCAACGACAAAGGACCTGGAGAAAGAGAAATCATGGAGGCTGCCGAGAACAAAGCACTGGCGATGCTCAAGAAATAACATCTCCTTTAGATATAGAAATACATCATTAGAAATATTAGACATATTACACTCATCATCAATTCACAAATAACATGAAGGTTTTTCAACACGTGTCAGACATCGGCGACTTGAGGAAAGCACTCGATGAGGCTTTTGAAATCAAAGCAGACAGATATAAATATCAGCAGTTGGGCAAGAACAAGACTGCCATGCTCATCTTCTTCAACAACTCTCTACGCACTCGCCTCTCCACCCAAAAGGCTGCCCTCAACTTAGGCATGAATGTGATTGTGCTTGATGTGAATCAGGGAGCATGGAAACTGGAGACAGAACGTGGCATGATCATGGAAAGTGATAAGAGCGAACACCTCTTAGAGGCTATTCCTGTGATGGGATGCTACTGCGATGTGATTGGCGTGCGCTCATTTGCCACTTTCGAGTCTCGCAAGGACGACTATGAGGAGAAGATTCTGCAACAGTTCATCAAATACAGCGGTCGTCCAGTCTTCTTCATGGAGAGTGCCACAGTCCATCCCCTACAGGCTTTTGCCGACCTCATCACGATTGAGGAATATAAGAACAAGACCCTGATTGAGCCTAACCCACTCTTTGGAGGAAAAGCCATCAGCCGCACACCCAGCAAGCGCACAAAGGTGGTGCTCACTTGGGCACCTCATCCAAAGGCACTCCCACAGGCTGTGCCAAATTCCTTTGCCGAGTGGATGAACGCTGCAGATGTGGACTTTGTCATCACTCATCCAAAGGGCTACGAACTAGACCCAGAGTTTGCAGGCAATGCTCCTGTGGAATACGACCAGATGAAAGCCTTTGAGAATGCAGATTTCATCTATGCCAAGAACTGGAGTTGCCCAGGTGTGACCCTTCCCGAAGACTATGGAAAGGTGTTAGGCGACTACCACGAATTTGCAGACTGGACAGTTTCTGACCGTCAGATGGCTGTGACTAACAATGCCTTCTTCATGCACTGTTTGCCCGTGCGTCGCAATATGATTGTGACAGACAATGTGATAGAAGCCCCCACCTCTATCGTCATCCCAGAGGCTGCTAATCGCGAGATTTCAGCCACTGTCGTGTTGAAGAGAATGCTCGAATCACTCTAAGAGCACATCAATATAGGAAAAGAAAGAGTCAGTGTGGAGTTCCGTGCTCCATACTGACTCTTTTCAGTATAAGACATCCTGACGCCAAAGAAGGTAAATGACCATTCCATAAATGATCGTTTACCTTGAGTTTGACAAATTTACCACACTCCTCCTCCATTATTAGGAGGAGTAAATAAAAGGATGTGTGTGAGCGGATGAAATAGCAGGAGAATCCTGCCATTTTACTTCTCGCATGATTGAAACATTCTTCATGCGCAAACGAACAATTGTTCAATGGCCAACGAACAATTGTTCAATGGCCAACGAACAATGCTTCAAGTGCCAATGAACAATGATGCGATGACCAATGAACAATAGTGCGATTTCAACCTCATAAGAATTGAGTTGATGAATATATATAAACAGTTATTTATGAATAAGATATAAAGATTATCAGAGAACAGGGAAACATCTTTTACGTTCTTGCAAGAGTCATCTAACAACAAAATGTGCCAGAATCGTTTTACTCTTCTAACACTGCAGGCAAATATACCTTGAATCATCTACAATCTTTGGCAAAAAATGAAGAAAAGGTAAAATGTGAATTATTTGTGAATTCATTCTCTTTGAGAAGATGGATAAAAACAGTAATTTTGTGGCGATAATAAAAATAAAAGAATTAGTCATGAAAAGGAAACTAAAACTATTTGCAATCTTATTTGAGGTTTTTTTGATGCAAATGCGAAAATTCACATTTCCGTTTTTCACATTTCACATTTTTCCAGTTTTTTCGAGTAACAGTTTTTTATTTCCCAAAAACATTGTAACTTTGACTTTTTGTCGAAGACACTCACACTCGACAGTGCAAATAAACGAGTTTTTTTCATTGTTCTCGCTTCATCGTAACGTTGGATAGGCTAACACTGCTTTTCGTTCGCCTTTCAGCTTCGGCTTTGTTCCTCGCCTCGTAAAATACTACTACAAGCCCCCATGGTAAGAGAATCAAAGAAACAAATAAGATTTATGATGAGATATTAGAAATATGAATGGAGGGCATGTATTCGATGATGAAAGAGATATAATGAATTTCTCAAGCTTGCCAAGAAGCTTGAAGAGAAATTAAAATCAAGATATTTGTAGAGGAATAACCTCAAAAATAACGTTTTAGGCTATATAACATAAAGCTCTAAAGCAGCCAAAGGAGAATAAGAGAGGTTGGAACGTAAACAGTTGGGAATGAGTAGATTTGACAAAGTTGCCAAATCGGCATAAAGCAAGCGAGTGAGGAATATTGAAGTAGTTCAGTTACTAAATCGTGAGCCACAGTTACCTATGCAAAGCAGGTAACAATGCGGAAAGGCAACTTTGTGCATCAA
>JAAYDO010000027.1 GCA_012729225.1 Bacteroidales bacterium
AACGATAATCTATTCAGTGGCCTGTCTCATCCGTGGCGGAAAGATAATGGTAAACAATTCAGACTATTACGGAAAGGCCGATGTGCATAAGGCTCTGAAGAGCGTCAGCGAATTCAAGAAGGCCAGGCTACGGCGCAGCGTAGTCCTTAAGCCGTCCGACAAGCAGTATCTTATGGACATCATAAACCCGCTTCTGGACGACTGGATACTGTCGCTCCAGTCACCGAGAAGTGAGTTCATATCTCGGGCACTGGAAGCGATGAAACATCTCGACAAGAGAATGAATGAGCTGAAAGGAAAGATGGAAAAACTCGGTGCCGATGTGAAATGGAATCTAGATACTCTAAGAACGATGATAAACACTCTCACCGGTGGCGATAGTGACTGTCTGGATGACCTGCTTCGCGAGAGAGATTCTATACGCGAACTGAAGGATACTGCCGACAAGACTGAGCAGTTCCTCGATAAGAACTACGAGCTGATTCGCAGACAGAAAACCTTCCTCTATGAGCTGGAAGGTGAAATCTCCAAGGGCGCCTTCGAGAAAGACCAGAGTGAAAAACTGTCCGCGATCTTGAAAGAGTATAAGGACACTCTGCCCAGCATAGCCTCCTTCGGCACCGATCTCGATAGCACCTTCGAGAATCTACGCAACACCTACAAGAGCTACTTCAACCCTATTCACGACGATAGAGACGAATGGCTAAAGAAGATACACGAATATCTCGATTCCATACAGGATGAGAGAAACTCTCTGGGAAAGAGAGCGGGAGATCAGAACTGGTTCAGAAGACCAACTCCTCCCTGCGGAGAACTTGAGATACAGTTCTCGATAAAATGCGAGAAGTGCCACACCGGATTGAATGAAGCCAGGCTTTACATAACCGAGTTCTCTAACAGGCTGGAGAAACTTAAGGACTCCTTCGACAGCTTTATGAGGGAAGAGTCTCCAAAAAAGCCGGATGATCGCACGAAAGAGGAGAAACAGCCAAGAAGACTGACGCTAAAGAGAAAACTCACCTATCGCGAATTGAAGCGAGAACTGGAAAAACTCTCTGTTTCGGAAGACACCGAGCTAGAGCTAGAGCTGGAGGACTGATATGGCCGATCTCGAAAAGACGATAATACAGATTCGCGAGACTCTGGAGAAATCATACCCACTCCTTCTCAAACAGTGCGGCATAACCGAGAACGGCGATTACAGAGAGCCGACGACGGGCTTCGAAGACCTGCGAAACCAGATACTTCCCATAATACAGGCCGACGAGAAACAGCTCGGTGCAAAAGAAGCGAGAAACAAGTTCGTGCAGGAGGCCTCGTTCACCACGCTCAACAGGCTGGTCGGACTAAAAGTGATGGAGGCCAGAGAGTTAATCGAGCGGACATATGTAACCAAGAGCATAGACACGGGCGGAAAGAGCGAGGCTCACTACCTTTATCTAAGCCGCAATCCTCAGGCAAACAGCGAACCGGGCCAGGGGATAAACACCGTACTGAGAGAAGTCTTCCAGACTCTCTCACAGGAGCTTCCCCAGCTGTACAACGGCAGCCGCTACGGCTTTCTGCCACGACCGAGCGAAACGGTAGCTGTGATAGACCTAATCAACTCCATAGACCCTGATGAATGGCTGAAAGACGACATAATAGGCTGGATTTACCAGTATTACAACATCGCCGAGAGGCGTTTATTGAAAGACAGTAAGGCCAAAATAGACCAGTCTAACGTCCATTACCAATCGCAGCAGTACACACCGAGCTGGGTTGTCAAACACATAGTGGACAACACTCTGGGTAGGTACTATCTGGAGATGTATCCCGATTCCCCGCTATATGACGAGATAGAGATACCCATTCAAAAAGAGAATCTGAGGAAGGAAAGAGAGCCAAAAAAGCTTGAAGAAATCAAGATACTCGATCCCGCCTGTGGAAGCGGTAACTTCCTGCTCTACTCTTTCGAGCTTCTTCAGAAGATGTATCTTGAAAGGGGATACGATCCCGGTGAGATTTCATCGCTCATCCTGAAGCACAACCTGTTCGGAATCGATTTAGATGACAGGGCCGCCCAGTTGACAATTCTCTCGCTTTACCTGAAGGCAAGAACTCTGGATAGGCATAAGAATAGATACACGATGAACGTCGTTTCCGCAGACTTCCACCTTTCCGATTCACTGGAACTCACCGCCGTGAGAAACAAATACAGGAGCGACACCACGGTTCAGGACTTCATAGACCTCATATGGAATCAACTGAAGGACGCCAGCGCCATAGGCTCTCTTCTCGACATAACCGGGGAGCTGGAAAGGCTCAAGGAAAAGCGAAAGAAGAGCGACGTGATGTTCTTCAGTGAAGAGGCCTGGAGTGAGACGGAGATAAACGTGCTGGAGGACATAAAAGGGGCCGTATCTTCCAACAGGGAGTACGGTGAGTACATAGAACAGGGGATGAACTTCGCCGAGCTTCTCATACAGAAGTACGATGTGGTCATAGCCAATCCTCCGTACCTCGATTCATCGGATATGACGGATGAGTACAAGAAGTTCCTGAAAGACAGATTCAAGGGCTTCGAAAAGAACCTTTATGCGGCCTTCATAAAGAGGTGTGCAGATTTCGCCGTTGAAGGCGGTTGTGTGGGTATGATAACCCCTCAGACGTATATGTTCATATCCAGTTATGAGGAGACTAGAAAGTGGATACTGAACAAGAATCAACTGGTAGACTTCGCACATTTCGGGTTGGGTGGTGTGTTCGGTGAGGCTCTCGTGGATACTGCCGTTATAGTGCTAGAAAAAGCGCCGCCTAACAGTGATGATTGTCTATTCTTCAATCTGGTGAAGTTCGAAAGGGGAAACGCTAAGCCCAAGAGAGAAGCGCTAAGAGAAGGCGTTGAAGCTATACGTAACGGAAAGGAATGCCCTTATGTTCATCTTCTAAACCAGACCGAGTTCAAGAAGATCCCGGGCTATCCCTTCGTTTACTGGATAAGCGACAGGATAAGGGAGCTGTTCAGGAAGTACAAGCCATTGAAGAAGTTCGCTAATGTTGCTGCAGGTAGTCAAACATCAGAT
>JAAYDO010000056.1 GCA_012729225.1 Bacteroidales bacterium
TGGAATGTGATATGCTTCTTGATGCCCGATGCTTCAATCCATTTCTTCAATGGACGAGAAATCCAAGACGAACCAGTCAGTCCTTCAAATACACGCTGATTTGGTTCTCTACGTTCTCCGCAAAGGGAGTAGGCTTGTTCGTTGATAGGGAGATAATCCACCACATGTGTCTTTCGCTGGGTGAAGTCCACTCGCCATCCACTCCCTGTTTGAATTATTTCGCCCCATGTAAGATCATGAATGTCACACAGACGGATACCAGTGAGTACAGCAAAGAAGAAGGCACGCTTCAATACTTCATTCTCACAAGGAGTCTTGGCCAATGTTTCTGCTTCTTCAAGTGTCAATGTTTCTCGCTTGACTTTCACATCAGGAATGCCTTTCACCTTGGCTGCGATGTCAACAGTAAGGTATTCGTCAATGAATGCACGATGCAAACCTGCCTTTACAATAGAGAAATATGTAGCGGCAGAGTTTTGCGAGAGAGTGCCACCTTTGTTGCCTCCCTGTGGAGCAGAGAGCATGAACAGCTTTATGTCTTCAAGTAGTTTTGCTGAGATTGTCTTGAACGGGATTGGCTTTCCTTTAGAGTAGATGGACAGCAATTTACCTACACGAGTCCAGTTGACGATGATAGAGTCAGAGCTGTTAGGATGACACTTGTAAATAATGCTGTTGAAGTATGCAATGAAATCCTGTTCGCTGCGTTCGTTCTGAGCAATCATTTCCTGATCTCTGTCGGAATAAACTACGGCGGTGTCGTACTCCTGCTGACGCAAGGCACGTACCTTATCGGCATATCGACATGCCTCCTTGTCCAACTGCGATGTGCATTGGATGATGCCATTTGAATCCCGCTTAGGTTTGTACTTGTAGTTACCGTCCTCATCAATCTTGCTGATGGCAGTCATATCCCAGATAGGGGTAGTGATGGTACGGTTAACTGCCTCAATGACTCTCTTAGGCTTTGTGCTGCCCGGATTACGTATAGGGTACGACTCGATGTAGAGGTACCACTCTTCACGGAAGATCGACTTACGGAGCTTAACCGTAACTTTGGTGTGCAATAAAGGTCTTCTCATTTTGTTTCTGATTTATATAAGTTATCAATTTCTTCTTTGGGTACATACACATAGTTGCCAATTTGACGAGAGGGGATGGAGTACTTTCTGACATGTGCCCACACAGAACTATCGTTGATGTGGTATTTCTCGCAGACTTCTCCGATGGTGTAGCAGTCCTCGGGTTCGAGACTGTACTTCTTTGGTAGAGGTGTTTCCTTGATGTGCTTGGCTATCGGCCGTTTCACAAACATCTTCTCCAGATCCTTACGGTTTATCCTTGTGAGTCTGGTACCAATGTTGATGCTGGGTATCTGACCTCGACGAACCATCAGATACAGCGTATCACGTTCAACACCATAGATAGCCACAGCTTCCCTGATGGAGAGATATTCTCTCACCTTGGGAACACTTTTGGCAATCAAAGCCAGCTGCTTTTCCCTGGCTTCTGCTCTCTTCTTACGTGCGTAAGCCACATCACTGCATTTCTTGCAGCAGTAGAGGCTATCGAGTGTTTTGATGATAAACACCTTTCCGCAGATTCCGCACCTTCTTTTGATTTCAAGTCCTAAATTTGGCATCTTTTTGCTTTTTATGAGTTAATATGTAACATGTAACAAATTGAAACAGCCCTCAAACGCCCATTTTCGTATCCTGTACGTCACCGACTATTAAGTACGGATTAGTAGGAATAAGTAGGTTTTAGTCGGGCTTTTCCTACGTTTTTGTCGTGCTACACACATGTAACAAAAAAGCCGTAAAAAAGGCAGAATAAGCACATAGAAAACATGAGCCCATAAAAAGCAAATAGCGTGTAACTCATTGAGCTACACGCTATTTGATAGTGTTTTGTTATGTCTTTACTTATGCGCCTCATTTGACCTCCTCGAA
>JAAYDO010000067.1 GCA_012729225.1 Bacteroidales bacterium
ACTCGGTTGATGTTTTTGTGTATCTCCTGCTTCTTGTGCAGGATGAACTCTTTGAAGTTCTTCAATGAACCACTTGAACATACTTTTCGTAGGTTTTGGGTTAAACAAATCAGGTTCCATTCGTCCTGACAATGCGGTAACCCTCTTCGGTTCATCTTTCTGATACCTCGATTTTCCTTAATCCAGCCAAACACCGGTTCAACTATGGCCTTACGTTTGGAGTATGTCCTTTTTGATGCATACGGAGTCATTTTTACCTCCATTATCCCTTTCGCCACAGACGCGGGTGTAGGTTGAGTCCCATTATCATTTGAGAGAAGATTTTTCGTACACCAATCTCCGATTGCTGCCAGCATTGGCGGACTACATTGTTGACTCATGATAAGTTCAGAAATAGTATCCAACTCAAGCAAATTCCTTTCAATCCCCCTGATCTTGAATATATCGGGTTCATGGCAGGTTGAACATAGAAATCCTATCTCTTGCATTTTCATGTACTGGTAGTTTTCATAACTCCAATACCCAGCATCCGTTAAAAGTTGAAGAGATTCAATGGAAAATCCGGTTACCTCCGAAATATCTTTTAATTTTTCTACTGATGGTTGAAGCAATCGATAATCAACCGGAGAATTACTCAGTAAAGGCACAAGGATAAATCCGTCCTGATTCACTAGAATTTGTCCATTATATCCCTGAATACAACCGGGACCACTTTTCATCAATGAACTATCAGGGTCGGTGATATTCGCAAGACTCTGATCTTCAGGACTGTTTCTTGGCTTTTTGGGTTTTCTCCCGCGTTTTTTCCTGCCCGATTGCTTCTCTTCCTCGTCCCTTTGAGAGATCTGTTCTTCTTTCTTTTGAGATTTTTCTGCTTGTTCTGCTTCAAGTCGCGCTTTGGCAGCTCTGAATCGTTTCATTCTTTCAGCATGAGTTTTTAATACATCTGGAACCTCATTGCCTGAATTTTCGGGTCCATAGAGCAGATCCTCTTCGTGATCTATCTTTTGTACTTCACGAAGATATCTCTCAATATCGGATTCAATCGTTTCATATGGCAGATTTGAGTTGAGTGAAGCATTTGCCTTCATTTTCGTACCATCCAATGCGAGCAGTTTGTTGTTGATAAACCCAGCTTCATTGAGAAGAGATAACACAGGGATAAAGAGATTTCCAATAAATGAACTGTTTTTCTTGATAAAGCGGGAGATCGTTGTATGATCAGGACAACTATTCCGGGTTACTATTCGATACCCTACATCATAACGACATTTCATCTCAATTTGACGGCTTGAACGAACACCATGAAAATATGAGTAGATAATTAATCCAACCATGATCTCGGGATGATAAAATGCTGCACCCTGACCATCCTCACGGTGTTCTTTGAATAATGGAGACAGATCCAGAACGGATACTAAATCAAGAAGAATCAGGCTGAAATCATCTTCGCAAACCCAATCCGTGATATTTTCGGGCAGAAGAAAGAGCTGTTCTTTGGCTCGACCCAGTGTTCTGTACATCGATAATATATTGGTCCTGCTTAGGTAAAGTACTTATGATTGACCTTCAGTGTTGATCACGGGAGTTATGGAACAGCCTCCTGAATCCAAGATTATCACAAAAGTATACGGCTTTCTAATTCGGTTCGTTATAGATAATGTCCGCTGAATATTCTCATTTAGCGATAGTTCTCGAGTTAATATTTAGAAAGAAGCCCAAATTCAACCCTATTTTTAATGAGATGTGAATCAGTTCAAGAGAAAGATG
>JAAYDO010000122.1 GCA_012729225.1 Bacteroidales bacterium
AAATTGGTCAATTGAAGAGCTTGCGCCACAGATCTTGTGCGTCACTCTTTCGAATAAAGACTGACTTGATTACACAGAAGCCATACGGAAAGTTCTATTTTCATTCTCACACAGACTCCACAGACTTTCACAGACATCAGCCACTTGTCTAGCTTACGCCACAGATCTTGTGCGTCATTCTTTCGAATAAAGACTGACTTGATTACACAGAAGCCATACGGAAAGTTCTATTTCACTTTTTTGAGTGATCTTGAAATCAATTCTTAAATCGCTTGATTCCTTTCATGATATCTTCCACATTAAAATTAATAAGAAGACCCACTTTCTTTCCCGTCAGTTTAAGATAAGTTAAAATCTGCTTATGGTAAACAGGCTTCACTTCTTCCACTGATTTCAATTCGATAATAAGTTGGTCGTCAACCAATATATCCAGACGTAGTCCTTCTTCTATGGATAGTCCTTTATAAACAACATCAACAGGAACTTGATTTGACGCTTTCAGACCCTGTATGTCAAACTCTCGCATAAGAGCTTTTTCATAAACAGACTCTAGTAAACCTGGGCCAAGGTGTTTATGAACCTCCATGGCGCAACCGATTACTTTGTACGATAATTGATCTATTTCCATCATATTCTAGTTAATTCATTTTTATGTATACAAGCCGGATGGTTTCTGTGAAGTCTTCCAATTCTTCAGCCAGAAGAATTCTGTGGCGTCAGCAAATCATCAGCAATAATATCTGTGAAAGTCTGTGAAGTCTGTGTGAGATAAAAAAGAGAAAAACACTACTTCTTTGGAGTTGGTGCTGCAGTTGGAGCATTGAGAGCGGGCTTGAGTTCATCAGGAGAATCCTTCGTATACATATTCACCTCACCCGCCACCTTGGTAAAGAGGTCGGCGATGAGACGTGGTTCGAGTGCCCACTGAGGATTGAACTGATCGGACTGCATATAGTGAAGGATGGATTCACGCATCTGACGTGCCACCATGCGGCGATCCAAATCACGAGTAATGTCCATTGTTGTCATCACAAGTTTTCCCTTTCCCACCTTTGCCTCGAAGAGCATGCCTATCTTGCGAGAGACAAACCATGTGTCAATGCTTTGCACGAGAGGCTGGAAGTCGTGAGGAAAATCCGTGAATTGCATGACTTGAGCACGATTGACGAGTTCCCACCACTGCATGTCGGAGTGATAGTCTGTGGGGAAAAGGTCGAAGATAGAATGTGTGTGTTCCACAAAGATGCCTGTGGTGTGAGGTGGACGCATCTTAAACCATGAAGTGTTCCAAAACACAGGAGTGAACTGTTGCACGACTTCCTTCCCATAAGTGACCTTGCCAGCGGCACAAATCAAGACCTTGCCACCTCCCTTCAGTATCTTTTGGGCTTTGGCATCAAGTGAGTCTGTGATATAGATGTCTTTTGGATTGCCTTTCTTATCAAGTTTCACCATTTTCCCTTCATGAGCAGGATAGACCCAGAAGTTCCAGCGGTTCATGGCTGACATACTGTTCTGGTTGTCCTTGGAGGATGCAGACTCATCTGTGTTGGGAATGCTTACCTCCAATGTCATGCGGGTGGGTTCTTTCACGCCAGCCAAAGATACCGAAATCGTGCCTAAATCAAGATTACTGCCAATAGGTAGATTTCGTTCGGGCAGTTTGCCTTCAGCATACACAGACTCAGGCGTTGGGTCGCCTTCAGCCTTCTCATGCTTGAAGATCGTCCATGAAGGAGCGACGGTCTTGAGTTCCTTATCTGCAAACTGACTCAACTCCACTTCCACCTCCAGTGTCTCATCATTCTGATAGGTGAACTTAGGGAATTTGGCCAAAGGTACGACAGGCGCGCAAAACTCACGGAAACAATCGCTGTTGCAATAGCCCTTATTCTCAAAGAAAACATCGGTCACACCAACAAGAGCAGTGCCCTGACCTGAATAGTCATTGAGGGAGAGCAACTGGAAACCTGCATAGTTAGGTGTCCTCAAAGTTCTCTCAATCTCTGCCTTATAACAGATGACCTGCAATGCCCCAGAAGCCATCAAGAACTGCCGAGCACGAGAAGCCATGCCATTATCACGCAAGAGGTCACGGAAGATTTCAAAGTTCTTCGCCTTGTTCACACCTGTATATTTACCTATCTCATCAAAGTTGGGGAAGGCGCACCACTGCCCTGTCTCATGACTCACGAAAGGCATGGTGATTGGGGTGTTGGGCATATCCTTCCCATTATAAGTGTTGATGTTATTTTCAAAGGTGATGACTGACTCTGGAGCACGCCTTGTCCATTCGTTCAGACCACGAGCACCAGCCTTCACGGCATATTCACTGCCTGGTTGCCACGCCCAGCCTCCTCCCACACTGAAACCACAGTAGAGATGGCGAGGGTCATAAGCCTTCATCTGTGCCACATGTTCGGTGGACCAAGGAACCCAGTTGCCCGCAGGCTCATTGCCAAAAGCATAGAAAGTGAAGGAGGGGTGATTACCATACTCATTCACAATCGCCACACTTTCGTCCATCAAATAGGTGTCGATAGGTTCTCCCCTACCCAATCTCACACCGTGATTAGGCCAAGAAGGTCCTTCAGGCTGAAGGTAGAAGCCGGTCATATCTGCTGCCACAAAAGCAGCCTCTGGAGGACAATAGCTGTGGAAACGCATGTGGTTCAGTCCATATTCCTTGCAAGTCTTGAACACCTTGAGCCAAGACTCCACATCTGTAGGAGGGTAACCTGTATGGGGAAAATCACAGTTCTCCACTGTTCCACGCAACATGATTTGACGACCATTCAGGTAGAACATTCTATCTTTTATCTCAATCTTACGCATGCCAAAGACAGTCTCCCGTTCAAAAGTACGCCCATCCCTTGTCTTCACCTCTGCCACCAGTTTGTAGAGTTGAGGATGAAACTCATCCCACAAGAGCATCTCGTCGCCCATAGGCAAATTGATGTCTAAAGAAACTGGCTGGGCATCATTCAGAGTCACCTCCACGGGCAGGCTCTTCACTTCATGGTGTTTGTCAGTATTGAAAGACGTGGCCCTAAAAGTGATGGTTGCTTTTTGGTTGGGTTTACAGTCCATCAATTCGAGATGAATTCGGGATGCCTTCGAGTCAATGTCAGGATAAACCACCAACTGATCTATGACATTGAATGGTCTTAATTCTATTTTCCCCACAATACCATTCCAAGCACCCTGCGTCTGGTCTGTTACGGAGTGAGAGTCTATGCCTACCTTCACAGTCTCTGGATCATTATCCACACAAATAGCAATTGTGTTCTCACCAGGCTGGAGCAGTCCATAGAGATAGTATTCATGAGGAACTGACAAGGATTTCTGCCCCTCATTCACCTTCACTCCATTCACCCAAACAGAAGTAGTGATGTGGGGGCGTTCCAAGTAAAGTGTGTACATAGGCACTGGATCATCCTCTGACAAGGTTACAACTCTCTTATACCAAGCCTTGCCCACATAATGCTTGTCGGGAGTGAGGAAAAACTGCAACTTGATGTCCTGTGGATTGTGGTACTTCTTCATGTAAGGATTGAAGAAATAACTGGAGTCATAGAGCGAGCCCACCCATTTGGTATCTATAGTCACATCATCACCTTTTAGGCGTTGAGGCATGGAAGCAGGAAGTTCAATCTTGTCTTGAAAGGCATAATCAAACTTGTACCATCCCTCCTTTTCCCCACGACCATCACGGTCTATCTGAAACTGCCAATCGCCACTGAGGTCGATTGTTTGAGCTCTCAGCATAGAGCAGGGAACGAAAAGCAGGAAGAACAGCCACAATAATCTTTGCATCTGCGAAACAGGTTTCATATCAGTTAGTTATATAAATAGTTAGTAATTTGACGGCAAAGATACAAAAAAAACGACATTCCACAAAGAGAATGCCGCTTAATTCGATTGAGATTGTAAGGGGACAAGCCCCAAAGCATGTGGTCAATTACTCACCTGGAGCAATAGCACCTGCAGGACAAGAATCTGCACAAGAGCCACAGTCCACACAAGAGTCTGCATCAATTACATACTTGCTATCGCCTTCGCTGATAGCACCTGATGGACACTCACCTGCACAAGTGCCACACATTACACAATCGTCACTAATTACGTAAGCCATAATGTTTTAATATTTTAAGTTTTATATATTTCTTTTATTGCGGTGCAAATGTATGAAAACTTTTCATTACACACCAAATTTTATAGAAACAAAATGCGATTAACGACTCAAATTCATACCTATTTTTGAGTATTGCCCTCCACAATCATGGTACGAAGAGCCGCTTCCATCTGTCGGACATAAGCTCGTTTTGCCTTGTTGGGAGCAAAAACAAAGCCTTCAGCCACCACTACACGCTGATTGACGCTGTCAGGATAGGCATAGCAGACAAAAGGACCGCCCATTGCATCACGGCGCATATCCCAAAGACCACGAACCATCAATACATCTCTATTGCCCACACGGGTCATGCCTCCCATCACACTTCGGCGGTCTGTCTCCATCCATTGCTCCTCATTTCCGCCTGGGATATTGATTTTCATCACAGAATCACGTGCCTCCACCAAGTTCTCCACCGTCAGCCCACGCATAGGAAGCGTGTAGAGACAAAGGTTCTGTCGGAAATCCTCTTGTGTGTCAGATGCCCACATGAAATCCTTCCCCTTCTTGATAGCATCTACCACCTCTGGTATCTTGATGCTAACGCCAAACTGCTTCAGTGCTTCAGCATGCACAGTCTTGGCATAATTGCGACCCAAGAAATTGCGTTCGCGAACAAACTCATTCTCGTTGAATGTATGAAGGATACGATCCTTATAAGTAGTGATGGCCTCTATCAATGCTCCTGTATTAGGAGCCTCCAGATACATGATTACTTGTGGCTGAGCATACACATTAGTCGCCTGACGCAATCCTATTCTGGAATACTTGCTACCAGATTCCACTACCAAGATGTTTGCATAAGTCCGGAATGTGCTTGAAAAAGCGTGAGGGAAGATGTAAGTCGTGCGGAAATAAGGTTCTTGCTGAGGCAACCCTTCTATAGGAGACTCCACCATCTGCTTGAACTGTTCACCATCTGTGGTTTTCAACCATTCCTTATTGACGACAACCAACAGTTCATAGGGTGCGCTCTGCACCTTTGCTGTAACAGGTCCTTTCTTCTTGTCAGAATCACATGAAACACTTGCCAACAGGCAAATAATTATTATATATATATACGCTTTTCTCATTGATGAAGTAATTTAATTATTTCAGTTCCACAAAGCAAGAAACAGCCTAAACCATAGTCTTCAAAGTCAGGCGCTTTGTCATAAGCCACGGGCTGAGCATCCTTAGGCTCTTTGCCTGTTCCTTGCACATAGCCCAAGAACCCACTACTATGCATGCAGGTCTTAACCATCGCATCCCATGTTTGATAGATGATAGGAGCATATTTAGATTTAGACAAATATCCATGACGAACACCCCATGCCATGCCGTAGATGAACAATGCTGTACCCGAAAGTTCAGGACCTCCGAAATGGCTCTCATCGTGAAGAGATACATTCCAAAAGTAGTCCTCTCGCTGACATTTCATCAAAGCCTTGGTCATCATCTGATAATCCTTAAGATAATCTCTGAAATGAGAATCCACCTTCAAATTGGTCCACCGCCTTTCACCCAAAGGTTCTGTATATCCAGGAGATTGAGCACCCTTTGCCACGAGCATTGCATCCATCGCCCTTACGAGAGCGGCATACACCCATCCATTTCCCCTGCTCCAATAGCAATTCCTTCCATTAGGCTCTTTGTAAGGTGGCACAAAGTCCTTGTCTCTCCACCAGAGTCCTTCTTTCTCATTGAAAAGCCCACCACCAATCCTATTGCGTGAGGTCTCATACATGCTCCATCCCTGTTGAGCATAGCACTCTGCCTGTTCGTCTCCTTCTAAATGACAAATGCGAGTGAGCATGGACAAGACTGGCAGACCCATCTGAATGGCATCAACCCAAAACCAGTCTCCTGCACTTCCTTCCGACTTTGTCTGTCCACCCGACACCCAAGGTATATCGCCAGCAACCAACAGATTATTCACACACTGAAGGGTAGGAGTTCTCATTTCCTCCTGACGTTCACGGACATACACATCAAGATAAGTCTGAGAACAACAATAGTCATCAGCATCACGAGTTGCTATGCCATTGCGAGGTGTCCACTGATGGGCAGTTCCCCAATCCATCACATATTGCTTATACACTTCATACTTCTCGCCCTTCAGTTGCTTCTCCACATCCACCAAAGCCATCAGTCCCTCAAAATACACACCTCTCGTCCATAGATTAGATGGTCTTTCTTTCTTGACGTAGGTTGGCTTGCCTGGGTCAGGATTATTGCGTAGGAAATAGTCATTGGCACATTCCAGCGTTTTGAGCACCTCCTTCCAATCTGGTTGTGCATGAACACCTTGCACCAACACGAAAAGGAGAAAGGATAGAATCAGATAATTTAGTTTCATCGACAGAGTCATCAGTTTGAGTACAAAGATAAACAAAAAACTCTTGCAACAGAAAATTATTTAACTTTTTTTGTACATTCACATTTTTTATACTACCTTTGCATTCATAACATGGAAGAAATTACATCATTTATAATCTCCATTTAATAATCATTCACAAAAAGATGGCTATTCTACAAAAACTTTTTGGCTTTGACCCCGCAAAGCACAATGTTAAGACAGAAATGCTGGCTGGCTTGACATCATTCCTCACGATGGCGTACATTCTCGCTGTCAATCCTAACATTTTCTCTGCTCTCTCCGAGCAAGGCATGGACACACAGGCTGTCTTCACAGCCACTGTCATTGCCAGTGTCATCGGCACGCTGGTCATGTCTTTCTATGCAAAAATGCCATTCGGACTGGCTCCCGGCATGGGTCTGAACGCATTCTTTGTGTACACCGTTTGTCTAAAGATGGGTTATTCCTGGCATTTTGCCTTGACAGCCATCCTCATTGAAGGTATCATCTTCATCATCATGAGTGTGACAAGTCTTCGAGAGAAACTGGTCAATGCTATTCCATCACAGATCAAAGCATCCATCTCTGTAGGTATAGGTCTGTTTATTGCAAGTTTGGGCTTGAAGAACTCAGGCATCATTGTAGAAAATCCTGCCACACTTGTCACACTGGGCGACATCAAGAGTGGCACTGCCCTGCTCTGCATCATTGGCATCATTTTGACTGTCACATTATTAATATACAAGGTGAAAGGAGCTCTGCTCATTGGCATCTTGGCCACCACACTGATTGGCATTCCTATGGGCGAGACCCACTTGAACGGCATCATTGGCATGCCTCCAGATGTTTCACCTATCTGCATGCAATTTGAGTGGCACAATATCCTCAGCCTTGATATGCTGATGGTGGTTATCACTTTCCTCTTCATCGACCTGTTTGACACCATCGGCACTCTGATTGGCGTGATGGGCAGTGCAGGCATGATTAAAGAAGATGGCAAGATTCCTGGCGTGAACAAAGCCCTCTTGGCAGATGCCATTGCCACCACTGCAGGTGCATGTGTGGGTGCTTCAACCACTACTACATACGTGGAGTCTGCAGCAGGTGTGAGCGAAGGTGGCCGTTCAGGTCTCACTTCCTTCTCCATCGCTGTCTGCTTCATCATCGCCGCATTCTTCTCACCTCTCTTCTTGGCGATTCCTTCTGCAGCCACCTCACCAGCCTTGATCATTGTCGGTTTGATGATGTTCACCAGTGTGGTGCAGATTGACTTCAAATCCTACGAAGAAGGTCTCCCATGCTTCGTCACATTGTTTGCAATGGCCATGGCCAGTTCCATCTCTGATGGCATCATGCTGGGTATCATCACCTTTGTGGCACTCAACGCCATCTCTCGCAAGTGGCAGAAACTGAACGTGACACTGGTCATCTTGGCGGTGCTCTTCCTCTTGAAGTATATCTTCGTATAATCAACCAATACATTATCTATAATATCTCTATACAAGTATGAAAAAGTTTTTTTTCTTCGCGATGACATGTATCGTCGCATTGAGTGTGAATGCGCAGAACCTTCAACTCCACTACGATCTCGGTCGCAACATCTATCCTAATGAAGAGGCTGGTCGCCAGAAGGTGACATTGACCTACGAAGCCTTCAAAGCCGACAAGTGGGGTTCATGGTTCTACTTCGTGGATGTAGATTTCAGCAGAAAGTTTACAGAAGGTGCTTATACCGAAATCTCTCGCGAGTTCAACCTTGGCAAGCAGTCACCATTTGCGGCTCACATTGAGTATGATGGCGGTCTGAATCGTTTTGGCAGTTTCCAGCAGTCCATGCTCATTGGTCCTGCATGGAATGGTCACTCTGCCGACTTCTCCAAGACCTACTCTATCCAACTCATGTATAAGCACTATTTCAAAAGCTACGACTACACTCGCAGTTACCCCAGTTTCCAGCTGACAGGTGTTTGGTCTACCACATTCGCTCAGGGTGCTTGCACCTTCTCTGGCTTTGCTGATCTCTGGAGAGGCGAAAACGCCAAGAATGGTCATGGCCAGTTGGTGTTCCTCACCGAGCCACAGTTCTGGTACAACATCAACAGCATCAAGGGTTTTGAAAACACAAATCTGAGTATTGGCACAGAGGTTGAGATGAGCACTAACTTCATCTACAATACCTACAACAACAAGAATTTCTTTGTCAATCCAACCATTGCTCTCAAGTGGACATTCTAAGACAACGTGAGTTCGACGAATCCAGAAGATGAAGCAGTAGGCTTAGATGGTTGATGCATCTGCTCAATCACATTTCTTTCCTTTCATTTTCCATCTAAATCACGGATAAATCAAAGAGAATTTGCCTACAGTGCAAAAAGGACTAAAAGGTTCTGGCATGTTTTGTCGCTGGACGACTCTTACAAGAACGTGAACGGTGTCATCCCTGCGTCTAAGAATCCACATATCTTCTTCAAACAGAAAGATTTATGGATGTCATAGAGTGCCATGCTCATGAGATTGAAAACGCACGCATGGTTCATGGGTCATCGCACCATTGTTCATGGGCACTTGAAGCATTGCTCATCAGCCATCGAACAATTGTTCGTTGGGACACGAAGAATGCTTCGAGCATGCGAGATGTAAAATGGCAGGATTCCCCTGCCATTTTATCCTCACACAAGCCTGATTTTACTCATCCCTCCTAATCATTGAGGCAGGGTGTGGTCATTCATCCAACTCACGTTAAGACAGAAACTCTCGCATCAGATTTTTATTCACATCATAGTACCTTCGGCATCATGTCGAAGGTACTTTCATTTGAGTCTTATTGAAAAAAATATGTCTTTCGTTTTGTATTGTTCTTGCTAAATCGTAACTTTGCAAAGTCATTAGGGTGCAAAATAGGGTACAATAAAATAAAAATGAAAGCAATATGAAAAGTCTTCCACCATACACACTAAACGTGAGAGGCAAACTGTTTGACCTCTCAGAACCAAAAGTGATGGGGATTCTGAACGTTACTCCAGATTCGTTTTATGTTGCAAGCAGAGCTGAGAGCGAAGGGGCTGTGAGAGAACGTGTGAGACAGATCATCAGCGAAGGTGGAGACATGATTGACGTAGGGGCCTACTCCAGTCGTTCGGGCGCAGAAGACGTGTCAGAGAAGGAAGAAATGGAGCGTCTGAGAAGATCCTTGCACATCATCAGAGAAGAAGCACCCGACATGCCTATAAGCATTGACACGTTTCGTGCCAGCGTGGCTAAGATGTCGGTAGAGGAACTTGGAGCAGACATCATCAACGACATTGCAGGTGGCGAGATGGACAAGGACATGTTTGCCACTGTTGCCAAGATGGGTGTACCTTATATCCTGATGCACATGCAAGGCACACCTCAAACCATGCAGGAAGCACCTCACTATGATGATATCATGAAAGAAGTGATGCTATATTTTGCAGAGAAAGTACAGCAATTGCGCAACTTAGGACAGAAAGACATTGTGCTTGACCCTGGCTATGGATTTGGCAAGACCATCGACCACAACTACCAATTGCTGCATCATCAAGAGATGCTTCACAACTTCGAATTGCCCATTCTGGTAGGTTTCTCCAGGAAAAGCATGATCTACAAGACCTTAGGATGCACAGCCGAAACGGCATTGAATGGCACTACCATTCTCAACACCATAGCCCTGCAAAAAGGTTCAAGCATCCTCAGAGTACACGACGTGAAAGCCGCAAAAGAGGCTGTAATCCTTACCAACAAACTAATTAACCCCAACACTTAAAACCCCCAACAACGTGTTTGAATTTGGCATAAAAGACGTAATCGACATTCTTCTGGTGGCCGTACTGCTTTTCTACATATGGCGACTGATGAAGGCTTCTGGATCGCTCAACATCTTCTACGGTCTGCTTGTGTTTGTCATCACGTGGATTATCGTTTCCCAAATTCTGGAAATGAAGTTGTTGGGAAGCATCTTTGACAAGTTGGTCAGTGTGGGTGTCATTGCACTTATCATCCTGTTTCAGGAAGAGATTCGCCGTTTCTTCTTGACCTTGGGCTCTCAAAGAAAGTTAAGTTTCATCACAAAATATTTCTACAAAAACGCATTGGGCGTGAGCGATGAACATGAAGACCGGCAAATCATGCGCATCGTGCTCGCTTGTGACTACATGGCTAAGAACTTGGTAGGAGCACTCATTGTTCTTGAACGAGACATGTCGCTGAGTGATGTGATCAAGTCAGGCGAAACCATAGACTCCAACATCAGTTCTGAACTTCTGAAGAATATCTTCTTCAAGAATTCTCCACTCCACGATGGTGCTGTGATTATTAGTCACAACCGCATCACAGCAGCAGGGTGTGTTTTGCCCGTAAGCCACAATCTGAACATCCCCAAGGAACTGGGACTGAGACACCGTGCGGCTCTTGGCATCACCTCGCAGAGCGATGCGATAGCCATCATTGTGAGCGAAGAGACGGGAGCTATCAGTGTGGCACAGGGTGGTGAACTCCATTTGAGGCTGGCAAGCAACGAATTGGAAAACTATCTGATCAATGCACAGAAATAATGCTGAAGCAAAACACTAAACCTTTTTGAAATGGAAATGAAAGATCTATATGAGTTATTTCTGCAACATCCAACCATCACAACTGATAGTAGGGATGTGCCAGAAGGCTCCATGTTTTTTGCATTGAAGGGCGACACATTCAATGGCAATGCCTATGCCAAGACTGCACTTGAGAAAGGTGCTGCTTATGCTGTCATTGACGAGAAGGAATATGCAGAGGCAGGCAACGACCAACTCATCTTGGTGGACGATGCACTCACCACACTGCAACAACTTGCCAAATACCACCGTTTCCATATTGGCACAACCATCATCGGCATTACGGGCACGAATGGCAAGACGACCACGAAGGAGCTGATTGCCGCTGTGCTGAAGAAGAAGTATCATGTACTCTACACTCAAGGGAACTTCAACAACCACATTGGCGTACCAAAGACTCTGCTCCAACTGACCAAAGAGCATCAGATTGCAGTCATCGAGATGGGGGCTAACCACCCTGGAGAAATCAAGACCTTGGCAGACATTGCTCTCCCAGACTATGGCATCATCACCAATGTAGGCAAGGCTCACCTCTTGGGCTTTGGCTCTTTTGAAGGAGTTGTTCACACCAAAGGTGAACTCTATGACTTTCTTAGAGAAATCAGGGGTACTGCTTTCATCAATCATGACAACCCACACCTGATGGGCATGAGCAATGGACTCAAACTCATCCAGTATGGCCAGACAAACGCAGAAGGGCTCTTCGTGAAAGGAACCCTTTTGGAATGCAATCCCTTCCTGAAGTTTGAATGGGAAGGACACGAGGTGCAGACCCAACTCATCGGCAGTTACAACATTGACAATGCTTTAGCGGCTGCATGTATAGGCACATTCTTTGGTGTTCCTGCTCATGACATCAGCGACGCCTTGGCTGAATACACTCCCGCCAACAACCGTAGCCAACTGACAGTGACTGCCGACAACAAACTGGTGGTGGATGCCTACAATGCCAACCCTACCAGCATGAAAGCCGCTCTTGACAATTTCAAGTTGATGCAGGCAGAACACAAGATGGGAATTCTTGGCGACATGAAAGAACTGGGAGAAGCAAGCCATGAAGAGCATCAGAAGGTTATAGACTTTCTGAATGAATGCGACTTTGAAGAAGTATGGCTTGTAGGCACAGAGTTTGCCAACACTAACCACCCTTCTTCTTACAAGACCTTTGGCAATGTGGACGAAGTGAAATCAGCCATTAACACTAAAAAGCCTAAAGGCTACACCATCCTCATCAAAGGCTCTAACAGCACCAAACTCAGTCAAACTGTAGAGTTGCTGTGATGGAGTTCCACTGCAAACCATTCATAGATAAAACCTCATCTTCTATATGAAACATCTCACGAAACTATCACTTCTTCTTTTGCAGGTTCTCTGTATATGCTTGCCACTGCATGCGCAAACAAGAGTCCAGACCGCCAATGACTCTATTCAGCAAACTTTGAAAGAGCATATACAGACAGCCAAGGAGAAGGCACGTGTCAGCAGAACGCAATTGAAGGAGGACGAACGCGAGGTGTTGAGGCTTACCCGTGAACTTCAACGTGTTAGACTTCATATTCAAAAGGAGAAACTTGCCGCAAGAAAGGCAAAGGACAAAGGTAAAGCCTACACTCCTAAAGTAGCCAATGTGAAGATGGGCAACCGTCAGACTGTGGCAGGAAGAAGACAAGTAGCCACACAGACCATCAAGGAAAAAAGGGAAGAGAAGGCTATCATTGCGAAAGAGGAAAAGCCTATCAAGATTGCAGAAGAGAAGGAGATAAAAGCAAAAGATACTGAAATTGCCAAAACACAAACCGCTCAAGAGAAAGAAGAAAGGAAAACAAGGACAACCGAGGAGAAGACAGAGCGGGAAATGAGAACCGCTCAGGAAAAGGCGGAAAGAGAGAAGAGGACTGCTGAGGAGAAAGCCGAGAGAGAGAGGAGAACCGCTCAGGAAAAGGTGGAAAGAGACAAGAGGACTGCTGAGGAGAAAGCCGGGAGAGAGAGGAGAACCGCTCAGGAGAAGGCGGAAAGAGACAAGAGGGCTGCCGAGGAGAAAGCCGAAAGAGAAAGGAGAACCGCCCAGGAAAAGGAAATGAAAGAGGCACGAGAAAAAGAAGAAAAGGCTTTGAAGGCTCGTGCGACCAAAGAAGAGAAACAACGTGCAGAAGAAGCAAGAAAGAAACGAGAGGTTAAGGTCAGCGTGAGAAGGAAGCGCGACATGAAGAGTGATGAAGATGACGAGAACGAAGATGAAGAATAAACGATAAAAACAGACAGTTCCTCCTGTTCAGAACAACGTTCTTTTCTTCAAAGACTAATTATATTTTCAACAATCCCCACAACCCATTTAAATCCTTAAATAGAATGAAAAAGACATTAGGTATATTAGCAACAGCATTGATTCTGTGCGGTTGCGCACAAGACAAAACATTGACTTTCACACCTGGAAGTTACGAGAAGACCGTCATCGGATATAATGGGCCTCTGAGTGTGAGGGTCACCTTTAGCGACTCATGCATTACCGACATCAACATACTCTCCCATGAAGAAATGTCCCACGTGGGTTCTTTTGCCTTTGACGAATTGATACCACAGATCAAGGAAGCCAATGGCGTGGGTGTAGATGCTGTTTCGGGAGCAACCATCACCAGCATAGCCCTCATGAATGCAGTGACTCAAGCAGCCGAGGAGGCAGGTGTATCCAACATGGAGCAGTTCCGCAAGAATCGTGTGGACAAAGTAGAGAAAGATATTGAGGACACTTGGGATGTGGTGATTATAGGAGCAGGTGGTGCTGGTCTTGCCGCTGCAGCCGAAGCCGCAGGAGAAGGCAACACCGTGTTGGTGATTGAGAAGAATGGAGAGATGGGTGGCAACACCCTCGTGTCTGCAGGCATCTATCAGAGTGTAGTGCCCTATCTCGTGTGGGACTCTTCCCATCCCGATGCCACTCAAGGTTTAGGATATGATGGAGAGATGCACCCTAAGGTCAAGATGGGTACTGGATGTATTCGAGACCTCAACCTCATCTTGGGCTGGTCTGAAGAAATATTTGACAGCACATTCTATAGAACACATGATTTTGTGCCAGGCGACATCGTTGAACTCTCCAAGCATGGTGTTCACCCAGAATACCTGCCTACGCTCAAAGCACTGAAACATGAAATCAATGCCTACATGGCGTGGGCAAAACCCAAGATGGCGAAAGGTGTGCCGGAAACACAACTGACACTCTTCTCCACCAAGAACTTGCACCTGTTCCAAACATACTATGGCGGACTACGCAACAGCGCAGAGACCAACAAATGGTCCTATAGTGAGTTTGACTTGGCAAAACAAGTGGTGGAAGAAGGTGAAGCGTTGAAACCTTGGCTAAGTTCCATGGGCATAGAATTCCATGAGCAACAACTCATGATGTCTGGCGAGATGTGGTTTAGAGGCAACAAGATGGACGGTGCAAAGATTGACACAGATGGCGATGGCGAACCTGAATACTATGAGGGCAACTGGGGCTCTTACGTCATGGCACCTTATCACACCCTCATCAAGGCGAACAAGAAGAACCAGGTGATGAAATCCACCACAGCCTACGAACTGATAATGAAAGGAAACCGAGTGACTGGCGTGACAGCACAGAAGCAGAGTGGTGCCAAGGTCATTGCACACGCCAAGAAAGGTGTGATTATCGCATCTGGTGGCTATGCTGCCAACATCAACAAGGTCATCAACACCAATATCTACTGGAAGAAAGATCTTCTCAGCCCCCGAATGGGCTCTACCAACCGCTCGTCCATGAGAGGCGATGGAATTGAAATGGCTCAAGACATGGGTGCAAGCGTGACAGGCATGGGCTGGACTCAACTTATGCCTATGTCGTATGCTGATGATGGAAGCATCGCCTTCGGCAGTGTGTCTGACGGCATCTTCATCAATCCAAATTCTGGAAAACGCTTTGTGGATGAGTCTTCAGACCGTGATGTGTTGGCAGAAAAATGTTTCAAATATGGAATGGCCATCAACGGACAACTGGGCAGTTATCTCTTCATTGGTGGAGAAACAACCAGTGAGACCAAAGAGAGGAGAGGCATTGACATTCCTGGCAAACAGTATGCTCGCACTATTCACCAACTTCCCGAACTGATAAAATCATTAAAGTTGCCCGCCACTCCTTCTGTCATTGAGCAGACCATCAGGTCTTATGATGAGGCCATCATGGCAGGCAAAGAGCCAGACGATGTGCCCAAGAAATATGCATCCTCACTCATTGGACGTGCCAAGAAAAATGATGATGGCAGTTATGATGCCTCCACCTATTCACTCGACAGCGTGATGCTCACCATCCGTGTGTTAGCCCCCTCCACCCACCACACAATGGGAGGCTTGAAGATTGATGCCTGGCGAAGAGTGCTCGACAACGCAGACAAACCCATCCCCGGGCTTTATGCAGCAGGAGAAGTTACTGGAGGAATCCACGGAGGAAACCGATTGGGAGGCAACGCCTTGACAGAGATTCTCGTGTCTGGACGTATTGCCGCACGAAGTGTGAACAAGTTTAAGTAAAAGACCCACACATGGTTCGTTAATCATCACACCATTGTTCGTTGATTATCGCACCATTGTTCATGGGCACTTGAACCATTGTTCGTTGGCCTTTGAACCATTGTTCGTTGGAGCGTGAAGAATGCTGCGAGCATGCAAGATAAAAAATGGCAGGTTTCCCCTGCCATTTCATCTTTACACATGTCTGATTTCATCCACCCCCTCCTCATGATTGAGGCAGGGCATGGTAATCTCATCAAACTCACGTCATTTAGAACCTTCTTGAGTTCTCAAAAGTTTCAACAAATAATAATTCAACCACAAGAGCGGGAGTGTTTTTAAGCACTAAATCCAACACCGTGAACCAAGGACAATCATCAGTGATGCCTACATAAATGGAATACCCAAGCCAACAGGAGTTCGGCGAAACAAACATGTCCTCCTCTTCCTTTTGTCAGGGAGAGCGAATGAAGGATTTTTTCTCAATTGTCTCCATCACGATCCCCCAGATGTGCACTGTGGCGCAAGAGGCAAAAAAGTTCAGAAACAGAATTGGGTATTACAGGGACATGCGTATCAGAAGGGAGGAGACTGAGACAATTGAGACAATCACCTACAACAATCTCACTCCCCATACTTCTGTGAACCTTCGAGATGCCTTCGAGATGCCTTCGAGATGAGTCTTAGATAATTCCACCGTCTTTTTCTTGTGTGGAATGAAGAGATGTGGGGAAAAGATGGAGGCTTAGACTGGAGCAAGCGCAAGCATTCCATGCCAACAGTGTCTTATTTGTGAATCTCATGAAACATGTATTCTGTGAATTTATCTCTATGTCACATGGTTTTATCAACTTCTTATAGTTTTTTCTCCCTTTCCATTATTTTCACAAAAAGAGTATCCATCCTTTCATTTTATTTTTGCCATTATAATAACAGGGACTTTGATTTTACGTGAGATGATGTCTGTGCTTAGCTCATTATACATCGTCCCCGCAAACTCTTCTATAGATTTATATTGGCAAGATTCGTCAGAACAAGTGGAAATAAAATCATAAAAGCTGTATATATCAGTGATGTCATCTTCTGTGAGCAACATGACTAATTTGTCTTCATGAATAGAGGTAAATGACCCAAGCATACGGGAAAGGCCAAAGAGACCTTGTGTGCAATAACTTTTATTTGTTTTTTATCATACAGAAAGGTGAAATTAGAGGCTGTATGGTCTTCTGGAACATGAGCATAAAAGTTGATAAGGCATAAGTTTTCATTTATCTTGGCACTTGAAATATATTTAACAACTCTGTCGCTTTTGCAAATGTTTCCGCCTTTTTCAATCTCATCTAACTAAAGTTTCGCAAGTGAATATGTATTCATCAAGCGACGTTTAATTTATACATATTAAAAAGTTTATGGAACTTAGGATTCTCATCAATAAGCGCACTGAGCAACTCGCTGGCATCAGCGGAGATG
>JAAYDO010000018.1 GCA_012729225.1 Bacteroidales bacterium
AGCGTTGAGGATATTCGCGTTGGCGAGGTAGTGAAACAGGATATCACAGTTGAGAATGGAAAAGTGATGAGTTATCGGGTAAGACTCAATATCTCATTCAAATATCACCCTGAAAAATAACTTAGACTGAGATACGTAGGGAAGGTGCGTTTATTGCTCCTTCCCTACGTTTAATTATCATTCATAACGAAATTTATCCGGAAACCGAGAGCATGGTTAATAGCCTTTTCCTGCGGAGCATTTTTCTTCATGGAGATCCTGCAGGTTCAGGAATGCCTGCATGGAACTGGGTATCTATGAGATGCTCTTTGCAGGGATCAACCGTCAGATTGGATCCCATGGGCTTCTGGTAAAGAAAGGAGCCATTGTGGATGCCGCGATCGTGGAATCGTCCCGGAAACCATAGCGCTTTCCGCCATCGGGTGGAGCAGGGCATGAGGGCCTTAAAAAACACTATTGATTTACCCGCATGCTCTGCTGAAGGCTTGCCAAAGGAAACACGGAGTTCTTGTTGAATATTATTTGCTTGGAATTTCACTCATGACTCACATCTGTCCAAAATAGATTTTCAGGGGCAACACCAAAAAGGTAGAATTAATTCGACCAAGAATTAACAAAAACCTTCAGGAGGTGCCCCATGAATAAGTTTAGCAGCATGTTCGGACAAGTTCTACAGATATTCTCAAAAAAGGAATTCTATGCGGCAGTGAAGGAGACGAAAGCAGAAAAGGGAACAAAAGGATTCTCCTCATGGGATCAGTTTGTCGCCATGCTCTTCTGTCAGTTAGGCCAGGCTCACTCATTGAGAGAAATCTGCGGGGGTCTTGCAAGCTGTATGGGGAAGCTGAAACATCTCGGTATTGAAGCTGCCCCTGCTCGTTCCACGCTCTCCTATGCCAATGAGAAGAGATCATGGAGACTCTATGAAGCAGTCTTCTATCAGCTTTTAGAAAAGGTACGGATGATCGCTCCTTCCAAGAAGAAGTTCCGCTTCAGAAACAAACTCTTCAGTCTTGATGCTACATTGATTGAACTGTGCGTTTCCCTCTTTGACTGGGCCGTCTATCGTCAGACCAAAGGGGCTGTCAAACTCCATCTCTTGCTCGACCATGATGGCTATTTTCCTGTCTTTGCTCAGGTTACTGACGGACGTACCCACGAGGTGAAGATTGCCCAAAACCTTACCTTCCCCAAAGGGTCGATTGTTGTCATGGACAGGGGATATGTGGATTATGCTCTCTTTGCCCGATGGAAAAAAGAAGGTGTCTGGTTTGTGAGCAGGCAGAAGGGGAATGCCAACTATACAGTCATCGAAGAACGACCTGTTCCGCTCCATCGGTCTATTGTGAAGGATCAATTGATTACTCTGAACGTATATTACTCCAAAAAAGACTATCCTTACCCCTTACGCCGCATCGAGGTGTGGGATGACACGAAAAAAGAGAGCATCATCCTTATCACCAATCACATGACCTTCGGGGCGACTACCGTTGCCTCAATCTATAAAGACCGCTGGCAGATCGAGGTCTTCTTCAAAACCATCAAACAGAACCTGAAGATAAAAACCTTTGTGGGCACATCCGCTAATGCCCTCATGATTCAGATCTGGACAGCACTGATTACCATCCTTCTTCTCAAGTATATGACGTTTCGTTCACAGTTCGGCTGGTCGCTCTCGAATCTTATTGCCATGCTCCGCTACAATCTCTTCACGTATCGTAATCTCTGGGAGTGGATCAACAGCCCCTATGAGGTACCGCCTATCATACCGAACGGAGAACAGCTTGCATTGGAGTTTTAGTATGTTGGACAGCAGAATACAGTATAATAAACCGTGGGTGAACCAACCTGGTTTTGAAATAAGGGATTTACCCGTCCAAAACCGTTGTTCTATCCAGGGAGGGATCGGGAATTTGGATTAT
>JAAYDO010000128.1 GCA_012729225.1 Bacteroidales bacterium
AACCGATTAATATCAGTTACTTAGTTTAGCACAAACGAACATTTTTTTCAATACCGGGTTTGTTATAGTTCGAAACTGAACTAAATAACACTCTTGTATATATAAAAGGTGCGGAAAAGTGTTAATATAGCATAAACAGTCGTAATAAATACATATAAAAACAATAACGGTATTTTAGACTTGACAAATGAACAAATTAGCACTAAGATAAATCATATGACAATGCAATAGTAACCATACAGGTTTTGGAGGTTTACTGAATGAACAGTTTTATCCAAGAGGTTATTACACAGGGCAGCCTGATTTCCCAAGTCTCTGAATACTATAGAACAGATGGATTACCGAAGATAGTATCTATATCGGATGTTTTCAAACAAAAGAGAATGAAAAAGGTAATCATTACTGGCATGGGGAGCTCTCTATATGCAGCCGATTCAGTCTTGAGTTACCTGACAGCCCATGGTATCCCGGCTTTAGCTTATAGCGCACACGCATTATCCCGATATCAATTTCAGCAGATTGATGAGCAGACATTGGTCATTGCCATATCTCAATCCGGAAGATCTGGAGAAGTAATTGAACTGGTAAAAAAAGCGTGTTTAGTCACAACAGTCGTTGGTATCACAAATCACGAAGATCGAGAGTTAAGTCACAGGGTCGATCTTAGCTTAGGTCTTAGGGCAGGTCTTGAACTGTCGATAACGTCCAAGACTTATGAATTGACAATGCTTATTTTAAATATACTTGCCCGTGAATTAACGGGAGAGCTTACAGCCTCGTTTTGGGAAAACATCAATTCTTTGGCTTCATGGATTAGCGGGTGGATGGACCAATGGCAGACAAATTCGCAGCCTCTCTTTGAATTTGCCAATGACGTCCTGCTCTTTGATCTTTTAGCGAATGACACTTCTTTGGCGACAGCTAAACAGCTTTCGCTGGCTTACCGTGAGGGGCTTCATAACTGTACTGCAGTATGGGAGTGTGCAGATTATGCACATGGACAATACCACAGCTCTAAGCTGGGAAAGTCTTATCTTGCTCAAATGTTCATTCCTGTATTTGAAACTGATACCAAAGAAGAAAAAATGCTGAACTACATACTTGACCATGATGGTCGAGTAATGTTATATACTACCACGCCAATTCCTTCCAGGAATTCACTCTTTGTGGTGCCCTTACCTCGTTTTGAAAATTCCTTAATGCCATTAATTGAGAGCCCTGTTGCAGAAACTATGCTGGGTCAGTTATTTGGGGCTTCTTGGGTCAAAGATCATTAAAAAGGAGGAAGAATGATTATCGACGTTAGCAACACAATTGGCAAGCATAGGTTCAAACCTGAAGTTCATTGGCAAGATTTGTTGCTGGCAATGGATGAGTCTGAAGTGGATATTGCGGTGGTGCATGCTTATGCAGAAAGCCAGGACAACGAATCTGTGGAACAGGCTTTTACAACCCACCCAAAGCGATTTCTTGGCCTTTTTTCAGTCAACCCTTGGGAGGATGGTAGCACAAGAGAATTCGAAAGTGCATTAACCAATAGGGGATTTAGCGGTCTTTTTATGGATCCTCTCCGACATGGTTATATGCTCTGTGAAACAAAAGTCTTCTATCCCTTGCTTGAAGTCTGTGCAACATATAATGTTCCAGTATGGTGTTATGGAGCTGGCGAGGTTTTTTCCGCTCCTGTTTTCTTTGCAGATATAGCTCAAGCGTTTCCAACCGTGAAAATAATAATGGGGCGGATGGGGTTGCAGTATGATAACGCAAGTGCGGTTCAAGTGGCAAAAAACCACCCTAACATTTATCTGGAAACATCCGCCAGTATGGATTTCAATACACATCGCGCCATCAAAGTTGCAGGAATAGACAAAGTGCTGCTTGGAACAGGTACGCCTGAAGCAAATTACTTCCCGCTCGAAATAGCTAAGGTTCGGAATGCTGCGTGTAATTACCCGGAAGGTGAGGAAAAGGTCCTTTGGAAGAATGCCGCACATGTTTTTGGACTAAAGGAGGTTGACAATGATTATTGAT
>JAAYDO010000077.1 GCA_012729225.1 Bacteroidales bacterium
AACCAGCCGCACTTATTATTGCAAAATTTGAGGATAGGAATAAAAATGATAAGTTCGATGAGGGAGAGGGTCTTCCCAATAGGGAGTTTCAGGTAACAGCTATTCAGGGCCCAGAGTTCTCTAAGAAGGTTACCACCGATAATAATGGCTTCACAAGAGCAGAAGACCTGGTGCTACCCTTTAAATCAGTTACAGGACATCCGGAAGAGTACCCTACACAGAAATATTCCATTGTAGAGTCTCCTCGAGCTGTATGGATGCCAATCCAAACGATAGTCAGGGAATTGCACCCGGGTGAGGTTGATACTGTATATATCCAGAACAGCCTACCCGGAGGCAGAATAATCGTCCACAAGTATGAGGATATCAACGGCAACAACAGGTATGACAAGGGAGAGGGGTGTCCCGCAGGATGGGCAATTACCCTGACAGGTCCTAACACAAACCTGAGAGCTACCACCAACGAAAGTGGATTTGCAGTCTTCGATGTTGGATTCACTTCTGATCCAAGAACGCCGGGAGAGCTGCCCAGGAATACTTACATAGTCCATGAGGAGCTCAGAGATGGCTGGGTAGAGCTACAAGATCAAAAAGTCGAACTAAGCCCTGGAGAAGTAAAGATAGTAGATTTCCGTAACATGCTAGAGCCAGGAATAATCGTTGTGCAAAAGTATGAGGATATTAATCTCAACGGTATTGGCGATGCAGGCGAGGAGCGGATGGGTTGGACCTTCTCAGTGGATGGGCCTGGCGTTAGGAGTCCCACAGCCACTACTAATGCAAGTGGAATGGCGTCCTTCGTGATAGACTTCGCATCGGATTACAGCAATCCATGCCAGCCGCCACTGCGCACATATACCATCCACGAGGTGCCCAAGGAAGGCTATGTTAACCAAAGCGATCAAAAAGTTGAACTTGGCCCAGGAGATCTAAAACAATCTAGATTCGTAAATAGATTCCCCGATGTACTCCTTACAATCCAGAAGTTTTATGATGCTAACAAGAACGGCATCAGAGATCCGGGCGAAGATAATAAGAACAAACACCAACTGAGTGGGTGGGAGTTCGATGTTGTCTATCAGGGAGCTAAAAGAACACTCACCACCGATGCTGATGGCAGAATTAATATCAGCCTACCAGGAGTTTTACCCGAAGCATTATGCACTGTAACGGAAAACCTTTCGGTCAAGCTGGGTTGGGTTTGCACTACATCCAATCCACAGCAGCTGAAAGTGTCAAGTAGAGTTCCAGCACTAGTAGCGGAATTCGGTAACAATGTCAACCAGCTAGTCATTACAAAGTTTAATGACACAAACCAAAATGGAGCTAAAGATGAAAGTGAGGGCGGATTGTCGGGCTGGACGTTCACAGTACAAGGACCTAATGGCTTCAAGGCTAGAGCTGGCCCAACCAACGCTGATGGCACCGCAGTCCTTGAAGGGTTGAGCCCGGGAGATTATGCCATAACTGAAGACCTGGTGGATGGTTGGATTAACACAACGCCAAATTCTCAATTTGTATCCATCAAGTCAGGTGAAGTTAACGGGGTATATTTCGGCAATAGAAAGGGCGCCACCGTAGAGATATTCAAGTTCAACGATACAAACAATAATGGACAGCTCGATGCTAGCGAGAATGGCACTTCCGGCTGGATGTTTGTGGTAGATGGACCTAACGGATTTAATACTGAAGTTGGGCCTACCAACGAGAGAGGTCTTATCGTCCTTGAAGGAATGCGCCCTGGAGATTATATCATAACAGAGAGCCCGAAGGATCGTTGGATCAACACAACATCCAGTAAGCAGGCGGTGACCTTGCGCTTTGGAGATCACAAGACAGCAACTTTCGGAAACTACTATTGCGAGAGATGCCACAGGATATTTGAGCCAAAGACCCCCATTAACGCAACTCCTGACATTATCGTCTCAAAGAGTGTGAGCAATATATCAGCAGAGGATATAGACGGTGAGAATGGATACGTCGTGAATTATAATATTC
>JAAYDO010000087.1 GCA_012729225.1 Bacteroidales bacterium
CGTTTAGCGACAGTTTTTGGGTTAGCATCCGTACATTCTCCCCACAGGGTTTGTCGGGTGCGCCCATAAAAAGCAATCTTTTGACGTGGGTAGAATACCCCGTTAGTCCTAAAAAACGGTTTTAGAGGAAAAAAAATGCACTAATAATATGTAAATTCTTTCCATTTTGTGATGGAGTTCATGAATTTTTTGTATCTTTGTGCATGCTCTCACTTGATGAAGTGGAGTGAAACACAAATATAGAGCTTAGAAACCGAAGACCTTTACAATGTTAAAATGAACAATTTACGCTCGATAAAGATTTTACCTTTTATAATAGTAGCATTTGTGGTTTTGATGATGGTATCATGCGACCATCATGAAAATTCACAGAAGACACATCGTGTGTTGGTACTCCACTCGTGGGATAGTGTTGGCGAAGAAGGTGATCCTTTCACTAAAGTGATGGCGGAGGAGTTTGCCGATTTGGGCATGAAGGTGGAAATCAAGCATGTCTATGCTAATCTGATGCATCGTCCGTTGGACCTGTTCCAGCGGATGGACTGGCCTCGCCTGAGAAAGGACATCATTCAGTTCAATCCAGAAGTGATTCTGCTCAACGATGACCCCATTCTGGATTGGGTGCAGAAATACAACACCGCCGACACGCTCTTTGTCAATACTCCGTCTGTCTTTGCTGGTGTCAGCGCTGTTTGCCTTGACAATCTCCACAGTTTCCCGCTCATGACGGGTTTTGAGGACAAGATTGACATCGGCAAAAATCTCGACATGATACGCAAGGTGGCTCACACCAACAATGTGGTTGTGGAACTGGATGGAGAGCGATGCGACCGCGTGTTGCACGCCGCATTGAGCGCACAGCTTTCCGACTCTCTGAGGTTCATCGACAATTCCAACTTCCAGATTCAATATGAGAACATAGACACGCTCAGGGAGCGATATCCCAATCGGATGATTGTCAATTTCGTTTCCTGTGCCTTCCCTGGTAACAATCGCTCTGACAAGGGTACGGAGAAGGAGGCTCTCGAATGGACAACCCACATGTATTTCCGTGCCAGAACCTATTGGCATCTTCAGGTGAAACAGGACATCGTGAGCAATTCCATGCTGATTCACAACCCTTACCCTCAATTCACCGCCATCCGTGAGCAATTCAACAACCCACGTGACGTGCGCTTCTTGGGTGGCTACTTCACGAGCATGAAGACACAGGTGAAGGATCAGGTGGACTATGCCGCACGTATATTGAAAGGAGAGCTCGTCAAGAACCTCCCTATCGGCGTGCACATGGGCGACTACTATATGGATTGGAATGCCATGCAGAAGATGCCAGAGGCGTTGCCTTATGCCCCATACGCCAAAAGATACCGCATCGTCAATGCTCCCTTCTATCTGGAGAGTCCGTGGAAGTTTGCCGTTGTCTTTGGCAGTGGCATCCTGATCATTGTGGCTTCTATCATCTTGATTGTGCGACTCATGCTGAGATGGAGGTGGAAGAAGGAAGTGAAGATTGCCCGAGACCTGAAGTATGAGGGAATGGTGCAGAATCTTGTCTTCTCCAGAGTGGAGGATGCGCTCTGGTCTTTCAAAGAGGGAGTTTTCGAACTGAATGCTGAATTTGCGGATTATTTCCGCCTTTCGTCCAAATATCTCACAGTAGATGAGATGAGATATATCCTTCATCCCGAGAGCAAGACCTCGTTCAGGTATCTGCTCGATTTCAGAAATCAGCGGGGAAGAAAGACCGTCCGTCTTTGCTTAACCCCCGACAAGGGTAAGAACTGGCACTGGGCGGAAGCCATCTATACAGCCACAGACGAATCGGCGGAGACGGGTGAGATCTACGGTCTGCTGATCAATGTGGACAGCCAGAAGGAGATAGAGGAGACCCTGGGAGCATCGCAGGTGCTGGCAAGGCAGGTGGAACTCAAGGAGAACTTCTTGGCAAACATCAGCCACGACCTCCGCACGCCACTGGGGGCTGTGACGGGATTCTCCACCATGCTCACCACGCTGGGCATGACCTTTGAGGAGGGAGAGAGGGAACAGTATGCAGAAATCATCCATCAGAATACCGATATGATTCTCGATATGATTGACAGTGTGATGCAGAAGGCACAGGTGGAAACAGGTGACCTCGAAATCATCCAGAAGCCTTCGTCCATCCAGAAACTGATTAATGAATGCTACAAGACAAACCGCATCATTGCTCCAACCCACTTGCAGTTCAATCTTGAGACTGCCAAGACAGATGCCATGCTAAACATCGACGTGACCCGCACCAAGCAGGTGGTCAATAACTTCCTCAGCAATGCCTTCAAGTTCACGACCGAGGGCAGCGTCACGCTGGGCTGGAAGTATATGAAGGAAGACCCTGATGAGATAGAGGTCTATGTGAAGGACACAGGCATTGGTGTGCCCGAGGAGAAACAGGCATCGCTCTTTGAGCGTTATGTCAAGGTGAACGAGACCGACAAGGGCACAGGCTTGGGTCTCAACATCAGCAAGACCATCATGACGAAGCAGGAAGGAACGATAGGAGTGGAGAGTAAGCCTGGACATGGCAGCAAGTTCTTCTTCCGTCTGCATCGCATTGTAGGATGCTTGTTGCTCATCCTTTCTCTGGGTGCGGGATGGCTTCTGCCGTCTTCCTGCCTGCGCCATTATGCAGGAAGAACCAAGAATGCCAAGATTCTTGTCTTTCATACCTTCGACAGGGAATATCACGGCTATGAGGCTTTTCACGACCGCATGACCGAATCGTTCCGCAATAATGGCATCAATCCTGAGATGAGACATGTGTATCTCAACCTCAAGAATCCTAACGAAGACCACATCAGACGCTATGAGGCGATGAAAGACTCCATGCACCGCACTCCGTGGACTCCTGATGCAGTTATCATCGAGGGAGACCGTGCGGCAAGAGAATTGCTCAATTTCCGTGACGGTGAAATCTTCAGGCACTATAAAAACCTTCCTGTGGTGATGGGTGGTGTGCATCACCCTGACTGGACAGCCATACGCAAGCATAGCAATATAGTGGTCTTCAATGATCCTATTGACTATGCCACCAACATCAAACTGGCGGCAGAGATGACGAGAAACAACTCTGTGAACATCGAGGTGGATTACTTCGAGATGGACACCCTCATCCGCAAGGAACTGAAAGAGGCTATCGCTCGTCCGCCATTTGTGGATAACTCCGATTTCCATGTCAAGTACGATTGGGATGGAGTCAGGCAGGAGCGATACAAGAACAGTGTCATCGTCAATGCCATATCGGTGGCAAACCCCGAGCGAAATGGTGGAAAGGCAGGGCATACCACGGTGAATGAAGGCTATCTCTATCTGCGTCGCTTCTATGTCACTTCATGGAAAGTTCCTTCACTCACAGTTAAGCACGACCTTTTCAGTGCCTCTATTGCTGAAAAGACGGGCAGACCACAGTTCACAGCAGTGAAGGGTGCGTTTGCCGATGGAACAGCACGCTACCTCTGTGGCTACTTCTCCAGTTTCGAGACAGTAGGAGAGGATGTGGCACGAGTAGCAGCCGAGATGCTCTATGGTGCACCTGTCTCTTCTTATGTAGGTCTCAACCACAGGCTCGACTACTACATGGATTATCAGGCGATGGAGAGGTTGGGAATGAAATATGAAGACTACAAGGATCGCTTCAACATAGTCAATCGTGAATATAAGGGGAAAAATACATCCTTCTCCACTTCCATGCTCTTCACCGTCCTCATCATCTTCGTCTTTGCACTGGGAGCTATTGTGCTCGTGTTGCAGTCGTGGAAAGACCGCTCTTCTCAAAATATGGTGGACGAGTTGAAGCGTCGTGCTGAGATACGCCAGATGGCGATGCGCGGAGCGGAAAGCCACGTGTTGCACACCGAGGAGACCCTCAAGGAGGTGCTCTCACATGTCCACCCCAACTATTCGAGCGAGATTCCTTTCATCATGCAGTCCATCAATGTGGAAGGCACACACGACTATGAGATCTATTCCGATGTGGACCACACAGAAGTTTACCGTTGGTGGAATCTCCGCTTTGTGGTCAAGTTTGAAGGCAGAACCCGCAAGAAGAGTGTGGTCGGTGTCCTCATCAATATAGACGAGGCGAAGAAGCGTGAGGAAGACCTCCGTCAGGCCATGCTGTTTGCAGAGGAAGCCAAGCAGAAGGAAAACTTCCTCACTACCATCTCCCACGAGATTCGAACGCCGCTCAATGCAGTGGTGGGATTCAGCGATGTGTTGGTCAATATGCCTTCTGGCATCTTCTCTTCCGAAGAGATGGACGAATATGCCAAAATCATCAAGACCAACAACAATAGCCTCTCCACCATGATAGAGGACATCCTTATGTTCTCACGCATCGAGAGTGGTCGCATCCAGTATGTGAAGAACGAATTTGATGCGGCAGAACTGATTAGGGAACTTGCCACTGATTGGGAAGAACTCATCTCTGAAGACATCACTATCCAGCAGATGGCTATACAGCCAGGTGTTGTAGTAAATAATGATCGCACGCGCATTAAGTATATCCTCAATCAGCTGATGAGCAACTCGGTCAAGTTCACAAGCAAGGGTATGATCTTTTTGAGCATCATGTACCATCTCAATGAAGATGTGGTTGAGTTTATGGTGGGCGATACAGGAATTGGTATTGACAAGGAGGGACAGAAGCATGTCTTCGACCTCTTCTGGAAACACGACAGTTTCGTGCCGGGCTTAGGTCTCGGTTTGAGCGTAGCAAGGAAGCTGGCTGATGGTATGGGGCTTACGCTTTCTGTGGATAGCAAGCCAGGCTTTGGCTCTCGATTCTCACTCAAGTGTCCAGCTAGCCTAGCAGGGTTTTCTACCCCCCCCTATCAGCAGCAATCGATCTTCAGCCCTCCCAATCCTGATGTGATGGCATCATGGTAGTACTCGTCACAGTCATTATCTATTTCGCAATATTGCTGCTTCTCTCCCGTTTGGTGGGCAATAGAGGCGGCAATGCGGCTTTTTTCAGTGGCAACCATCAGTCGCCTTGGGCTCTTGTGGCTTTTGGCATGGTGGGCGCCAGCATCTCTGGTATTACCTTCATTGGCGTGCCTGGCTGGGTGATGACCACCCATATGACTTATTTGCAGATGTGCCTTGGCTTTGTGGTGGGTTACCTTGTGGTGTCGTTTGTGCTCCTTCCACTCTACTACCGCTTGCGCCTCACCTCCATCTACACATATCTGCAACATCGTTTTGGCACGGTCAGTTACAAGACCGGGGCTTCCTTCTTCATCTTAAGCAAGTTCCTCAGTGCGGCGGCCAAATTCTATGTGGTATGCCGTATTCTTCAGGCATGCTTGGCAGACAGTTTCCAAGTGCCCTACGTGGTGGTTGTGCTGGTGGCATTGGGCATGATATGGCTCTACACCCGCAGAGGTGGCATTCGCACTCTGGTGTGGACTGATTTCCTTCAGACCGCATGCCTTCTCCTCGCCCTTCTCCTCATTCTCGTCAAGGTTGCCACCATGCTCAACATGGACTTCCTTCAAGCCATGAGCACCGTGTGGAACGACCCTCACGCCCAGATTTTTGAGTTTGACGACCTCGCCTCCAAGCAGAACTTCTGGAAGCAGTTTCTTTCAGGCATCTTCATTGTCATAGTCATGACAGGACTTGATCAGGACATGATGCAGAAAAACCTCACTTGCAAGGATCTCCGCTCAGCCCAGAAGGACATGTGTTCCTATGGCGTGCTCTTCTTGCCTGTCAATTTCCTCTTCCTCGCCTTGGGCATCCTGCTCCTGCTGCTCTACCAGCAGATGGGCGTGGCGTTGCCTGTCAGGGGCGATGACCTCTTGGCAGGCATCGTGCTGGACGGCTCGCTGGGCACAGCCTGTCTTGTGCTCTTCACCATCGGAGTGATAGCCAGCACCTTCTCCTCTGCCGATTCAGCCCTCACAGCCCTTACCACAAGTGCCTGTGTCGATATTTTGGGCAAGGAGCAGGATGAGCAGGTGCGCAAGCGGACTCATCTTGTTTTCGCCCTTCTCTTTGTGGGCATCACCTTGGCATTCAATGCTATAGGGTCGGGTAGTGTGATGGATCTTATCTACACACTTGTATCCTACACCTATGGTCCTCTCCTTGGTCTCTTCTCCTTTGGCATCCTCACTCGTCGCCATCCCCGAGAGGCATGTGTGCCTTGGATAGCCATTGCTTCGCCCGTCATTTGTTATGTGATAGATGTGCTTGTGCGTCATTCCACAGGCTATCAGTTTGGATATGAAATGTTGATGTTCAATGGAATGCTAACCTTCCTTGGACTCATGATTGTGTCAAGAAAATGAAATTCATCGATCTCTTTGCAGGTTTAGGAGGCTTCCATCTGGCGCTCTCTCGCTTGGGACATGAGTGCGTCTTTGCCTCTGAGATTCAGCCAAAACTGCAGAAACTATATCAGACCAACTTCCCTCATACACCCATCTATGGCGACATCACCCAGATTCGTGAGCAAGACATCCCTGCCCACGACATCCTCTGTGGAGGCTTCCCTTGTCAGCCCTTCTCCTTCTCAGGCAAGAAACAGGGTTTTGACGATGAGTTGGGGCGTGGCAACCTCTTCGGAGAAATCTGTCGTATCCTCCGCTTCCACCATCCTCGATACCTCTTTCTGGAGAATGTATCTGCCCTTCCTGGCCACGACGGTGGCAACACATGGCGGGTGATTAGGCAAAAACTCGATGAACTTGGCTACGATATTCGCTTCCACGTCTATTCGCCCCACGATTTTGGCATCCCTCAGCACCGTCCCCGATTCTATATCGTAGGCATGTTGCGCAATGAGCAAGGAGAGAGTGGCATGAAACGTTTCCACTTTCAGCGTCCACCCAAAAACATCATCAGCGATGTGCGCACTATTGTCAATTTCTCCGACAACGACCGCTTGCAACCTGTGCGTCGCAGCCTTCATCCCGTGTTCGACGCATGGCAGGAGTTTGTCCATAACGTAACCCTGCGTGATGGTGTCATGCCATCGCATTGCATCTTCACCATGGAGTTTGGAGCGGACTATGAGTTTGAAGACACTCCTCCCGCCTTTCAGCCCATCGAGCGGTTGCGTGGTCGTCGGGGAGCATTCGGGCAAGTCCTGCAGGGCAATGACATGGAAGAGCTCATCGAGGGGCTTCCCTTCTACATGCAACGCACCAAATACACCGACACCTACCCAGAGTTCAAGAAAGTCCTTATCCGTCAGAACCGTGACCTTTATCAGCGACACAAAGACTGGATAGACCCTTGGCTGGAGAAAGTGAAGCAATTCCCGCGCACCCAGCAGATGCTGGAGTGGAGCACCAACCAAGACTGGGACTTCCGCAACCATGTCATCCAGCTGCGCCCCTCGGGCATCCGCATCCGAAGCATGAACTATATCCCCACCATCACACTCTGCACCACCGCCACTCCAATTCTTCCTTTTGTGCCATTTCCACCCCAAGGGGCTGTGGACAAGAAGGGGCATCCCTACACCCCAGAGGATTTCCGTTGGGGTCGCTACATCTCTCACACCGAGGCAGCCAAGATTCAGTCCATGCAGGAACTCAACTATGGCCGCCTCTCCCGTGTGCAGAAGTTCAAGGCATTGGGCAATGCCGTCAATGTAGATGTGGTGGAAATCATTGCCCGCCGACTGCTGGCAAGAGGAAAGTAAATCCCTTTCCTTCTCTGTTGGAATGAAAGGGATGATGCTTGTGTCATAGTATAGTGATTGATGTGAGTTCGGTCATTTCTGAGCAAGGGACATCACTGTTTTGATGTTCCTATGTCTTTAGGCCTTTCATCACGTAAATGCACTGACCTCACCTTCTATCATATAATATGAGTCCGAAGAAGTCATTGTACCCCAATCCTGCTATTAGGGAGGGTGCATATCAGGAGGTGGGAGAGCGGATGAAACAGCATGGATTTCCCTTCTGTCAGACATGTCGGAATGATTGAAGCATTCTTCATGCTTTAACGAACAATGCTTCGATGGCCAACGAACAATGCTTCAAGTGCCGATGAACAATGGTGCGATCTCCCATGAACCATGCGTGCGTTTTATCCTTATGTTTATTGAACTGTTAGACAATGATAAGTCTTTGTATATAAATAAGATATACATTCCTTTATAGATGGGCATGACATCATTCAATTTCATGGATAAGTTGCTTAGTGTCCCCACTTGCCTAAATCCCTTTTCCTCTCTTCCTTTGCATGTAAATATCATTGGAAATTACAATAATTTTTGATAAAAACTGCAAGGAACAAGCATGACAGAGAAGGTGCGCCAACCATCGAAATCCACGGTTGCATCTTCCATATTTATCTAACTCACTTTATTATAAGTAATGAGAGTTTCTTGCCTCCGAACAGACATGTTCCTGAAGAGTGTCTGCTCTCTCATGGAGGGATGGAATGTTTGCTTAAACAACAACGAACTCTGGGAAGAGCAGAGATAAGAGATGGTTTCTTTGAGTTGTATTTGTCATGTAAATGACAGCGTGTGGTTATACAAGAAGGGTGTTTTTACCTTGCCCTTTCCCCTAATAAGTGAAAAATAGGTTTTTTCATTTTGTATTGTGCTCTTTTATGCGTACCTTTGCATTTATAAACGATATATATAGTAAAGAATTCAAGTTTCGCAAGTTAGCAAAATATAACGTAACTACCTAAAACAAAAAGGTATAGAAGTTTGCCTATGTGGCAAAATCTTTGTAAATTTGTAATAACCACAAAACAAATTACAAAACTTTCTA
>JAAYDO010000206.1 GCA_012729225.1 Bacteroidales bacterium
GGCCTCACGCCTAAGGAAAGGGTGCACCAACAAATGTGGATTGGGTAATGATCTGCCTATACCAGCCAATTCCCCTAAAGCGCGGTCAGCAAGCGAGAGCACTTCGATCAATTCGGAATCCCAGGTTAGATTCATCGGCGGAAGGGGATTAGGCACATAGGCAAATCCCCCCTCGGGGATGGAGATTAAATGTCCGCTTATGTTTTCCTGGAAATCTTCAGAGTTCATTCTATCTTCTCATAAGTGATAATAAGGAAATTATTGTTATCATTATACGCTTATTTTGATAACAAGTAAAGAAAATTAATAGGATCACTTTCAGTGCTGGACGATCCTTCACTTTCACTGTATGATTAACTTGTAGTAAATCGAATTTTGTGAGTAGTCCGTGAAACTCGATCAATCCCGTTTGGAATATTACATTACTCCCGAACAGGCCGCCAAACAGCTTGGGTTGGATTTGGATTCCATATATCAGTTGGCAGATGAGGGAAAACTTCAGGCAGCCATTATGACGGATGGAAGTATTGGCATCAGTCAAATCAGTGTGAATAATCTGCTGCCCAAGGAAGCCTTACCTGAGTATCAGCTCAACGCAGGCCTGAAAGGCGTTCCAATCAGCATCAATGAAGCAGGCCGGAAATACAAGCTCAACACTTCTACCCTCACGCGCTGGATGCAGCGAGGGCTGATCCACCAATTGGGCAAAGAGGGTCGAAAGACACTGCTGGATGAAGCGGATGTGGCTTACTGCGCCGGGGTGTATCGGCAAAATAGCGGTCAGGGTAAGTGGGCATTTGATGACGCCGGCCGACCTTATAAAAGATAATTCCCCCAATTATATAATACAAGTTATTGATTAACTTGGAGTAATATGCTACAATAAATTCAACCGAAGAGGTTGATTTTTTTAATAAATATTGCTCCATGTTTTTACTAAACTTGTAACAAAAGGAGATTGCATGACAGAAACAATGAATTTTGGACTTGATTTGGGGATGGGTGCGCTCAAGCTGCACGGGAATCAACACAGTATCCAACTCATTTCGCAGGTCGCAGTCAACAATGGTCCGCTGGTAGGGCGCATGCTGGGGTTGGGCAGTACTCGATTGCCGCTGCGCATTACACTCCCATCTGGAAGCACCTTTTTTGTTGACAGCGGCGCACATGACAGCGGCCGGCCCGTCGAGAACCTGAGCATGGACCGCTTCGCCGGTTCACCTGAAATGTTGGCGCTTTTCTATGGTGCATTCACCCGCTTGATCCAGCGGTCAGGTGATAATTCTCAGCCGGTCAGCATCACCTGCGGACTGCCTCTTGAAACTCTATCAGGAGATGATGCCCGTACAATGGTTGAAGGCATCCAGCGCTGGATGAAAGCTGAGCACTCCTGGAAAGCCAACGATCAGGAATACCACCTGAATGTGGTTGAGGTTCGCGCTACATCCCAACCGGCAGGAGCTTTGTTCGATTATGTGCTCGACGACGAAGGCAAGATCGTTCCTGAACGGCGCAGCGCATACACCCAGGAGGTCGGGGTTGTATCCATCGGCATGAATACCACCGAACTGCTCGTGGTGCGTGAGAAGGTTCCGGTTCAGCGCTTCACCGGCGGTTCGACCACCGGAGTACGCCGTCTGCTGGAGCTGGTCAACGGCCAACAACTCTACTCTCTGGGCGAACTGGATACCCTACTGCGTGCCAATAAACTGGATATTTCGCAGGCGCTACCCATCTGGGAGCGTGAGGTCACTGGCGAAATCGAGAAACGTTGGGGCAAAGCCTGGCGGCGTTTCACGGCGGTGATCCTAGTAGGGGGTGGAGCGATTCTGCTCAAAAACTCTTTGCCTTATTTCTTCAATGGCAAAGGCATCCTGGCAGAAGATCCCATCCAATCGATAGCGAGGGGTTTATGGAAACTTTCTCTGTTTCAAAACCACAACCGGAAAGGGTAAGTATGAACGTGAAGCGGGGACGACCCAGACTGACCTGCCATGTTCGGCAAATTCGTTTCACCCTCAGCTTGAGAGAGGGCGAAGACGACGATCTTCTCTTATTCTTTGCGGATATCCCCGAACGGCGGCGAGCTGGGGCTTTGAAAAACGCGCTGCGTGCGGGTGGAATATCGCTCAACAATGGATTTGCACCAGATAGTGATGATCTTGACCTGACAATTCAGGGATTGGTTTTCGGATAAATAATCGACACGGAGGAAAATATGTTTCTGGTTAAAATATTTCACTTGATTTTCAAAGTCATGAAAAGCGCTCTTCTACTGACCATTATGGCAGCCATCTTGTTTATCGCCTACCGCGGCAACCAGCCAATGAGCGTTCTTCAGGCTCCTGAAGGCATGACATACTGGCAGTTTATGGCGGATCGCCTGGACGCCGCCAAAAGTGTGCAGCCTTCTCGATGTGGTTGGGGGATGATGCTTTCGCTGGCAGCAATCGGACCGATTTATTCCGTCGTGTACACATCGGTCGGCATCAATCCAGAAGGCAGCCTTGCGAAAGTCACTGCTCCAGATTCGGATATTCCTAAGAACGCTGACGACGCAGAGTGGTACGAAATCCCGGATATCTGGTGGCAAACCGTTGAGCGATTGTCCTGGACAATGCTTGGAAAGCCGTCAGCATATGGATGTAAATTCCGGCCTGTCCAATTTATTGAGTATCCGCATTCTACGTCAATTAATCAAAAAACCGGCCTAACACACACTTTTGATCTGAAAACTTTCGAGTTTTGTGGGGTGGAATTTCACCTTTTGGGTGAAAGAAAAAGTGGTTGAATCAGCCAACTTTCACCCCTCTTTCGCATGTTCTGAGAAATCAATTTCAAAATCTTCAAGAAGCTGCTTGATTGTAGGAAACTCAAATTCATCACCATCGGCATTGACAGCAGTGCGATCAACGTGGAAAGTCATCAAGAAGGTACAGCCACAAATTGCACCCGGTTTGAGTGAAAATGATGGCAAATTATTTGACGTGGAATCTCGGAAATATTACAATTTACTTGAATCACAACAAATATACTGAGAAACTACATTTTCGATCAGGATTTATGATCGTGTCAGGTCTGGTAGAATAAAGATTACTACTAACAACATTTCAATCACAAAAATAAAATTCTTAGTGTGAGAGGGGCATTGATATGAACTACCAAAAAATCAAAAACACGATAAATGATCAAAAAGGCATGGGAAATAGATTTTTGCTGTTTAATATCTCCATCGTCGTGATCGTTTCAATTTTGATCTCGGCTTGTGGAGCAACCCAAACACCTACTGCTGTCACTCCCTCAGCCTCTGCACCAACAGTAGTACCAACCGCCAAACCAACTCCTGAGCCAACCATCGACCCGGCGGTCCTTGCCGAAGCAGCGCTCAACGAAGAGCTTAATGGATTGATGCAGGTTTTTGATGATGGTCAAGGCCTTGTCAGTTCTTACGACACGACTCTAATAACACAAGAACAAATCGATACGCTTACTCCCGATCAGAATAAGATTCTATATTCAGAAAAAATGATCGATCAGGCGTATGCGGTTTTGACATACATCCGGATTGGCAAAATGCAAGACGCCCGCCGCATCATCTCTGCCATGCAGGAGATGCTTAATGGAGACATGGCTGCCTATGTCGGTCAATTTGGTGGCGGACGCAGCATTGGCTGGTGGAACATCGCCGTCCAGCAATACTACCTGCTTGATCCTGACCCTGACCTGATTGAACTCATGCAATGGGTGGATTACAAGGGTTACTGGCGGCAGCCAGATTACTATGGAGACGCATTTGGACGCAGGATCACCGGCGAGCAGCCTGATTTTTGGGAAAACGAAACCAATATTGAAACCCTGGTCCAGACCATCTATTACCTAAAACTGGATGAAAAATACGGACTTGATACGATCTATGGTGTGAGTACGCCAGACTATAACGTTGATGAACAACGCAGATTGATCGAGGAGCGCTTTAATGCACTTGCTGATAATTTGAAACAAGTACTCTACTATGGGGATGATACAGGTCTGCACCTGATCGAAGGTTATACGTTAGTGGACACCTATACCAATGCAGTGATCATGGCTTGCCTTCTGGAAAAGAATTACCCTGAACAGTTCAAAATGGCCGACGTGGACTTCAATGGAATACTGGCGCAGATCGAAGCGAATTATGCCATTTTCCTCGATGGAAAATATCATGTATACAAAGCTGCCAATGAAAGCGACATCCTTCCCTCGTTTGAGGCAAGTTTGCAGGTAGCCAATGCCTATCTGGCGGCGGCCGAAACCTTCGATTATCGAAAGGCACATCCTGAACAAGTCCAAGCTTATGCCGATATGGGCATCTCGTACACTCGGGTGGATGATGCCAAGGCAATCGAGTACCGCCAGAAGGCAGAAACCATTCTTGCGGATGTATGGGATATCACTACTTCATGGGATTATCCTTCCATCCCTCTTCTGGAGAAAAGAAACTTTTTATATACAAGATTCGGTCCGTATGTTTTTGATCTCCCGGCCATGAGTTCATTGGCTCAATATGTTCAATCTAAGAAAGGCAGTTTCTTTGAACCACTTCAGCAAATAGTTGCGCCGTCAATTCAGGTTAATGTTGATGTCGAACCTAGTCCGGCAAAATCCCTCGGTGCTTTTAACTACTATAAATCATTTGGGAACATGAACGATCAGGAATTCCTTTTGCTTCGCCAGGAACTTGAAATCAATGGGGAACCTTATCTGATTGAATTCGAACTTATAGAAAACAAGGTAGAATATCAACTATATCTAAAATCCGATAATTCTCGTTTTAGATAAGAATTCCTTACAGCTCAATTTTGTTTTCAGGCTGCCGATGGGCAGCCTGATTTTTTTCTCTTGCCTGTTGTACCTAAGCATCCGCGCGCGTATTAAAACGGTTGCCTGAATGTCCCATTACCCACTTCTAGGTGATCTGGTAAGGGTTGGCAGCAGCCAGCAGCTCTTTCCACAGGTACTGGTTGAGCAACATCCCGTTGCTGCCGCGCCAGTTCTTCGCCAGCCTGGAAGGCGTCCATTTTGTGATGCCGCGCTGCATGTATCTTGAATCGATAAAAAGGGTGACTTTTGAGGGTTCTTTGAGTGAACTCAACGCTCGAATGGCCGTGGTCAGTTCCATTCGGTTGTTGGTGATTAAGTAAATTGATTTGGCCCCCTAGGATTAAGCATAATTTATTTGTAGAATAAAAAGGTACCGATAAACTACCCGGTGAGAAGTATGCTTTTCGTGTTTGGTCGCTGAACTCCTTGGTCTTTTTCTAAATCGTTGGAGCGACCGCATAACAGATAATTTTGTTATGCAGGTCGCTTTTTCGTTAATTAATTGAAAGAGCGTCATTTCTATACCTTTTTGGAGCATTCTATGCCAGATCCCATTCCACCCAGTGATGTTGATGCCGAACGCGCTCTGCTCGGTTCCATCATGATAGCGCCTGATCGATTTGTGGATCTGACTACTTGCGTGAAAGCGGAATATTTCTACTTGGTCCGTCACCGTTGGATTTGGGAAGCGATGACCCATCTCACTGAAGCGGAACTTCAGATTGATTTTGTCACCATGTGTAATGCTTTGAACACCAGTGGACAACTAAAGGAAATTGGTGGTCCTGCTTACCTGATAGGGTTGCTTTCCGTTACCCCCACCTCTATGCACGCCGAGTCTTACGCAAAGATCGTGCGTGAAAAAGCGTTCAAGCGGAAAGCATTGGAAGTCTCCAGCA
>JAAYDO010000125.1 GCA_012729225.1 Bacteroidales bacterium
ATTACAGCGAAGAGCATGGTCAGCAGGTGAGTGTAGCCGTCGAAGCTCTTCACATACTTCTCGCCACCGTTTTTGCGGCTCATTTCAACAATTTTATCACGGTCGAGAGATTTTATCAGCTGACCATGCACCGGCTGTCCGAAAAAATGTGTACTTTTGCCCATGGTTATGTTTGTTTGTCCAGGCAACTGCAAAGATAACCAAAAGGGCTGACACCAACACAAGGTGCCAGCCCTAATTTTGAGGCGGAATGTCAAAGTTTAGCGGACAGTAATAAAAGAAAATGAAGAAAAGTCGAAGTTGGTGTAAACTGACTGATAATGAGGATGAAACGGAATGGTTTGCATAAGTCTGCACAGTTCATAAAGGGCAGTAATATGCAGATTTAGGCAGAAGTTCAGTTACCAAAGCGTTACCCGATTTTACCATAGGTAACAATGGAGTAATATTCGGTAACTAAATTATTTTCGCTCGTGTGGCTGTTGCTTCGGTCGGCAGTTTTCTGCATAAGTGAGGAACGCTTTGAAATTGGTAATTTTGCCACAAAACATCAAAGCGTATGAAGCAAGAGAAAATGAAGGTGTTGCTCTACCTCAAAAAGAGCGGTCTGGACAAGTCGGGGAAGGCTCCGATTATGGGACGAATCACTATCGGACGTTCCATTGTACAGTTCAGTTGCAAACTATACTGCAATCCCGACTTATGGAATCCCCGTGAGAGTAGGATGGACGGAAAGAGCCGAGAGGCGGTGGAATTGAACGGCAGGCTGGAGAACCTGTTGCTGTCCGTTCAGTCGGCTTATCAGTCCCTGCTCTCCAAAGGTTATCCATTTGACGCAACCGATATAAAGGAGCTGTTTCAGGGCAGCGTGCAGACAAGGTGTATGCTCATCGAAAGGCTGGACATGCTCATCAAGGAAAAGGAAAACCATGTAGGTGTAGACATCAAGGAAGGAGCCATACACGGCTACCACTCCACCCGAATACATTTACAGAAGTTCATTCAACGGAAGTACAAGGTTTCGGACTTGGCATTCTCGCAACTTACAGAGGATTTTATCCATGAGTTCCGTCAGTATTTCTTAGGTGAGTGCGGTTTTCAGGAAAGCACGTTCTATAATGTAGCCACGCATTTGAAGACGGTGTGTAGGCTGGCTTACCGTGAGGGATTGGCTGACACACTCCTGTTTGATAAGGCCAAAATCAGCAAGGGCGACAAGAAACTGCCAAAGGCTCTTGACAGGGCAGCATTGGACAAGTTAAAGGCTCTTCGATTTGACGATTTGGAGGAGGATTTGGAAACGGCAAGAGATATATTCCTCTTTGCCTGCTATGTCGGTGCAGCCTATTGCGACTTGATGGAACTGAGCAAATCCCATCTTGTCCGTGATGATGAAGGCAGCCAGTGGCTGAAGTTCAACCGCCAAAAGACTGGCGTACTTTGCCGTATCAAGCTGCTGCCCGAAGCCATTAGGTTGATAGAAAGATTTCACAGCGATGAAAGGGAAACATTGCTTTCTTATGTCAAGTACAAAAACTATCAGACCTGTCTGAAAGTCCTGCGGCTTCGTGCAGGTATCTCGTTTCCCTTTACCACGCATACGGCAAGGCATACTTTCGCAATGCTCATCACGCTTGAACAGGGTGTACCCATCGAGACGGTGAGCAAGATGTTGGGACATTCCAACATAAGCATGACGGAACGCTATGCAAAGGTAACACCACGGAAACTCTTTGAGGAGTTCGACCGTTTCCTTTCTTTCACCGAAGATTTACGTTTGACCATATAAATGACAACCATTATGAGAAGTACATTCAAGATACTATTCTATATCAACAGACAGAAGACAAAGGCAGACGGAAGGACAGCCATTCTCTGCCGTATTACCATAGACGGAAAAAGCGCAGCCATTACCACAGGCGAAGAATGTAAGCCCTCCGAGTGGAGCACCAAGCAGGGCTTGACGACAGACAGGAAAACCAACCAAAGACTTCATGAGTTCAGGGAACTTGTGGAAAAGACTTATAGGAATATACTGACAAAGGACGGAGTGGTAAGTGCTGAACTCATCAAGAACCACCTGCAAGGCATTGCCACCAATCCGACAACCCTCCTTGCCATGAGCAAGGCGGAGCTGCAAGCCGTCAAGGAGAGTGTGGGCAGGTCAAGGGCGGAGGGAACTTATTTGAACCTGTCCCATTCTGACAGAATTCTCCGTGAGTTTGTCAAAGATAAAGGATTGCAGGACATATCCATTTCCACCATTACGGAGGACTTGTTTGAGGAATACCGTTTCTTTCTCAAAAAGCGTGGGGTGAAAGGAACTACAATCAACAACAATCTCTGCTGGCTGAGCAGGCTGATGTTCCGTGCAGTCAGTAAGAGGATTATCCGATACAATCCCTTTGAGCATACCAAGTATGAGAAGGAAGAAAAGAAGATACGCTTCCTGCAGAAGAGTGATGTTGCCAAACTCATGGCAATGACGATGAATGACAGGGAAACAGAACTGGCAAGGCTCATGTTCGTCTTTTCCTGCTTTACAGGGTTGGCTATCGCTGATATGGAAAATCTGCAATATGGGCATATCCAAATGGCAGCAGATGGGAGGAAGTATATCCACAAGGAACGACAAAAGACAAAAGTGGAGTTCATTGTGCCGCTGCATCCGATAGCAGAGGCCATTATCCGCCATTGTCGGGAAGAACAGGAGGGAAATGAAGAACAGCAGACTGTGAAAGAAAAAGGTGAGACCCTTATCTTTCCCCGTGATTGCAGCCGAAGCGTGATAAATACCAAACTGAGCATTGTAGGCAAGGCTTGCGGCATTAAGGAACGGTTGTCGTTCCACATGGCTCGCCACACCTTCGGAACGATGAGCCTTAGTGCAGGAATACCTATCGAGAGCATAGCCAAGATGATGGGACACGCTTCTATATCAAGCACGCAGATATATGCGCAGGTAACAGATAAGAAAATTTCAGAGGATATGGATAGGCTCATCGCCAAACATTCGGCAAAGAAGGAAGAAACTGTGGAGAGAGAGGCTTGTGAACTTTCGGATACTTCAATTTGTAAAATGGAGGAAACGGCATGAAAACAAACGATAACGCAAGAGTAGTAACAAACATCGCCTATCATCGCAGTTACTTTGATTGGGGCAGGAATATGCTGGTTGTCCGTAAGGGTGAAGGCGAAATCGCCATGACGGAAGGAGAACTTGCAAAGTTCTTCGGGGTAACATGGAGAAAGCTCAATTATAGGCTTCAGACAATTATAAAATCTTCCGACTTTCATCCCAATGAAAGGGGTGCAGGTGAGGAGGAAGTCATTATCAACGGACAACTCAAAGGTTATGCACCGCTCTATCCGCTTCCTGCTATCATTGCCCTGTCCTTTCTGCTGAACAGCACGGAAGCGCATTTGTTCAGAAAGTATATCAGTAGAAGATTGCAGACAGAGGCTGCCATTATAATGCCAATTTTCCTGGTGGGCAATACCAAGAACTGATGAATATATTTCCTTTTTCTTTCACCGATATTATCCTACTACTTACTACAACAAGAGATAAGACGGTGAAAGAAAAAGGGTTATAATGTAGTTAGAACAAGAAATGAAAATTACTACCCTATGACTACATTTATCTTTGCCACTTATATCGAGACATCTGCAAAATACCTCCACGAGAGTTTTTTTAAAAGGTGTAACACGCTGATAATCAATTATAGCATTTTAGAATAAATAGAGTTTTGCAGAGGTCTCATATCATCAGCTCTCCTTTTATCTAATTAGGTAATTGATTTTCAATCATGATTAGAATTTGGTGATTTGCTTTTTACCGAAAGTGACAAGAACTCAGTTAAAACTAACGTTTTTTTGTGTGTCATAAGGTTGAGTTCCAAGTGTAAAAAAGTAAGTCTAATTTGATTTTTTAAAATATTTTTCGTATATTTGCAAACAAAGTGTTCTTTCTGCATATCCAATTGTGATGTAGTTGACAACAATATTGGGATGTTTTTATGATTTTGCCGTTTTAATATTTTCACAAGTATAGGCAATTATTTTAGGTATTTTTGTTGCTAATTGTTTTTCTGGTAAAAGAAACTAAGAGATGTAATTCAGCTAAATCTACATTATTTGTTCAAAGGAAAGACTACTTTTCTGGATGTGGGCATAGTGCTCTCATCGAATAATTTAAATGAGGACATATGAAATTATTTATTGTATCTAACAGATTACCTGTAAAAGTCAAGGAAAATGAGCAAGGAGGCTATGAATTTGAACGTAGTGCAGGAGGATTGGCAACTGGCTTAAGCTCACTTGATTCTGATTATGAAACGCACTGGATAGGATGGCCAGGCATCAACGTGAAACGCAAAACGACAGAAAGGGCTATAACATCTTCACTTAAAAGATTGAATTATCATCCTGTTTTTCTGTCTAACATCCAATACAATAATTATTACGAGGGCTACAGTAACAGTACGTTGTGGCCTCTTTGCCATTATTTTTATTCGTACTCACAGCAAAGAAAGAAATATTGGGAAACATACAGAGAAGTCAACGCTCTCTTTTGTGAGAAGGTGCTTGAAGTCGTAGACGATGACACCTTGGTATGGGTACAGGACTATCAGCTCATGTTATTGCCGCAGTTACTCAGAGAGCAAAGGCCAAACTTGCGCATTGGTTATTTTCATCACATACCATTTCCTTCTTACGAGTTGTTCCGTGTTCTTCCTGAGCGGGCGAATCTTTTGCAGGGATTATTGGGTGCTGACCTTGTAGCTTTTCATACACATGATTACATGCGCCATTTTATCAGTGCCGTTGAACGTACTTTACACAAGGAGTTTAAATTGAACGAGGTGATGGTAGACAATCGTGCAGTACATACAGAGGCCTTGCCAATGGGTATCAATTATGATTTATATAGCCAGGTATACCATAAGAAGGAGGTCAGACGAAACATTTTAAAAGTGCAGAAGCAGTTAGGTAATCGAAACATAATATTATCTGTGGACAGGCTTGACTACAGTAAAGGCATATTGCATCGGTTAGTAGGCTTTGAGAGTTTTCTCGCGCATCATCCGGAACATATTGGCAAGGTAACATTGGCTATGATTGTGGTTCCCTCTCGTGATAAGGTTGAGAAATATGCTGAGATGAAACGCAAGTTAGATGAGCGAGTCAGCAGTATAAATGGGAAATATGCCAAAGTAGGATGGACACCGGTGGAGTATTATTACCGTAGTTTTCCTTTTGAGGAACTGGCTGCCATGTATTGTGTGTCAGACATAGCTCTGGTATCGCCTTTACGTGATGGTATGAATTTAGTGGCAAAAGAATATGTTGCATCCAATCACGACTCCAATGGTGTGCTGATACTCAGTGAAATGGCAGGAGCTGCATCGGAGCTTAAAGAGGCTATTCTCATCAATCCCAATGATACAGAGCAGATAGCTGATGCTATCAATCAGGCTTTGGTGATGCCAGAAGAAGAAAAGAAAATGCGTATGGATAGGATGAAAGCAAAGATCTCTAAACAAACAGTTAATAAATGGGCCAGAGATTTTATGGATGAATGGCACAATGTCATCGTCCGTAACAAGCAATTGGAAAATAAATTCCTTTCGGATACACACGTGGATGAGATTGCTACTCATTATCGGAATGCACAACGAAGACTTATCGTTTTGGACTATGACGGGACTTTGATGGGATTCAAGAACAATCCTATGGACGCAGCACCGACTCCCGAAATTTTGGAGTTGTTACACTCTTTGTGTGAAGATGAATGTAACAAGGTCGTAATCAACAGTGGCCGGGATGCATTTAATTTGGAACAATGGTTCGGACACATCAATAACATTTCATTGGCCGCAGAGCATGGAGCCTCCTACAAGGAGCATGGAGCATGGCATGATACGATCGAAAGGACTGAATGGAACAACCAGATATTAAATGCAATGCAAGCATTTGTGAGAAAGACGCCTGAGGCTTGGATTGAAAAGAAAAGCACCGCATTGGCATGGCATTACAGGGATGTGGATACATGGCTCGGAATGTTGAGGGCTAAGCAGTTAATGCAGATATTGTTCCCTATATGTTCTATGGAAAATCTCCAGATTATCAATGGAAACAAGGTGGTAGAGGTGAAGCCCAATGAATATTCTAAAGGAACAGAAATTCAAAGACTACTGGCCTTGGAACATTATGATTTTATGCTTGCCATAGGGGATGACACCACAGATGAAAGTATGTTTCGGGCAATGCCTAATCATGGCATAACTATCAAGGTTGGGCATATCAGTGATGAAGCCCGCTATTGTATCAATAGTCAAGATAAGGTTATCCCTTTTCTAAAGCGGTTGTTAAATTCAAATAATGTATAAAGACAATGAACAATTTAAATTATGGAATTATAGGAAATGGAAATACTGCAGCATTGGTTTCGCAGTACGGAACGATAGAATGGCTATGTCTGCCCCACTTTGACTCCCCATCGGTATTTGCATCTCTTTTAGATAAAGAAAAGGGAGGATGTTTCGGATTCAATCCGGTTGGTCAATACAAAATCAAACAATCATATGTTGCTCACACCAATATACTAACCACTGCATTTACGTCTGAAGATGCAGAGTTTGTCGTCTATGACTTCATGCCTTGTTATGATTATGATGGTACAACAGAAAATTATCATCCCAGCGAAATATATAGGTATATAAGACATGTCAAGGGCGTTCCTCGGCTATCCATAGACTATAAACCATCGCCTGACTATGCAAAAGGAACGTGCGAGTTAAAAATCTGTGACGACCATATTGAATCCTATTCCACTTCCAATAGTAAAGATTGCCAGTTTCTTTACTCCTCACTCCCATTGGAGGGAATCTTATCAGGTGAAGTGTTCACGCTTGAAAACGATGCCTTTTTCCTTTTGTCCTCCAACGAGAAGCTGTCAGAAATTAACTTGGAAACAGAAAGGGTGGCTTATTGTCGGACATTGGTCTATTGGCTGAATTGGTCGGAACATACGAAGAAGTTTAAAAAATATAATGATGAGATTGAACGTAGCATGCTTACCCTTAAACTACTTTCCCATCATAATGGTGTTATGTTGGCTGCTCTGACTACCAGTTTGCCAGAGGCAATTGGTCAGAGCAGAAACTGGGATTATCGTTTTTGCTGGCTCAGAGATGCTTCTATGTCTATTGAGACACTCGTAAAACTGGGACACGAAAGAGCTGCCAAGCGATTTATGCAATTCGTCAGATCTACTTTTGTGGCCAATCATGATCGATTTCAGATTATGTATGGTATCAGGGGGGAAAAGATACTCCATGAAGAAGAGCTGTCTCACTTGTCTGGATACGAGAATTCGCGCCCGGTAAGAATCGGAAATGCCGCCTTTCGTCAAAAACAAAATGACTCTTATGGTTATCTGATGAATCTCATCTATCAGTATTTCACCCTTCTTCCTGCCCGTCAGGAAGATCAAGAGGATATTTGGGATATGGTGAAAAACATTATGGAAACAGTTAGAATTGAATGGAAGAAGCCAGATAAGGGCATTTGGGAAATACGAGGAAAAGCTCAGCATTTCGTATCTTCGAAAATTATGTGTTGGGTGGCAATGGACAGAGGCGTGCGAATTGCCAACATGCTTAACAAGTCAGGCTTTGCAGAAAAATGGAAAAAAGAAGCAGACAAAATTCGCAAAGATGTTTTTGCCAAAGGATGGAAACCTGAAGCGCAAAGCTTTACCCAAACCTATGATAATTTAAACATGGATTCATCGCTCCTGATAATGGAAGAATATGGTTTTATAGACGCCAATGATGAAAAATTCAAGCAAACTGTTCAAGCTGTAAAAAAAGATTTGTTTCATCATGGACTGATGTATAGATACCATGCTGCAGATGATTTTGGAATGCCGACATCAGCCTTTACCATATGTACTTTTTGGCTTGTTAGGGCTATGTATGTAACTGGAGAAAAAGAAGAAGCTCGGCATTTATTCGAGAAGCTCCTAACTTATTCCAATCATTTGGGTTTGTTTAGCGAGGATTTGGATTTTGAATCCAAACGATTACTGGGCAACTTTCCCCAGGCCTATTCCCACTTAGCATTGATAAATACAGCTTTACTTTTTCAAGAATAGCAATATGCTCAATTGAATATCATGTTCAAACAGATTTAGCTTATGCAAATAACAAAAATGAAATCTCACGATGTAAAAGTCATGTTTGAAACCAAATTACATTATATTTGGCAAATAGCTATGCAAAGTCAAAGTGCTGATGATTTCAAACAGCAATTATTAAATAGCTTGAAATTGAACGATGCCGTCTTATTGTCGCCAGAGAAAGATAATATTAAAAGGCTTATCTTGCATGATGGGCTGACGATCAAAGAGGCATCTACAGATACGGAAATAAAGTTGAATACCATCACTAGTTTATGGCGTTTTCTCACAGACAAGGCTAAGCCTGAATCATTTAACAGCGATTTCCTGATTGACATATACAAGCAGTTCGAGATAATGACAGACAATTACACATGTTTACCGGATAGAAAACAGGTGTACAAGTGGATGAAAAGATGGGAAGTAGGAACTGATCCTTCTATTGTAGAAATCAGGAAAAAAAACAAGCTGCGCATCATTGGCAGACTGATAGAACGAATAGAAAAGCATCATTCAAAGAGGAGCCGTTATACTTTTCCAGCGGGCATTGATTATACGGAAAAACAAGTGTTGGTTGAAAAGTGGTGGTCTGACTATCGTTTCCATCTGTCCATGGCCGCCCGAAGTTGGAGAGAATTAAATTGTTATATGGGGGAAACTCTTCCTGACAGCATGAAGACTATTTATCGGGAAGCACACAGGAAAGGCATTCCCATCTTTGTGACCCCATACTATCTTTCCCTAATGGATGCATCAGGAAAGGCTTATGATGATTACGCTTTGCGTTCGTATGTATTTTATTCTCAAGACTTGGTCAGTGCTTTCGGAACGATTAAGGCATGGGAGAAAGAAGATCGAGTAGAGGCTAACAAACCCAATGCCGCCGGTTGGATACTGCCAGAGGGACACAATATTCATCGCCGTTATCCAGAAGTGGCAATCTTGATTCCGGATACCATAGGACGAGCATGTGGAGGACTATGTGCATCGTGTCAGCGACTATACGACTTTCAGAGTGGACGACTCAACTTTGATTTGGATGCCCTGAAACCCAAAGAGACATGGGATAGTAAATTGAAACGGTTGATGACGTATTTCAGGGAAGATAAGCAACTTCGGGATATTCTCATTACAGGTGGTGATGCTTTGATGAGTCAGAACAAGAGTTTGAAAAAAATATTAGATGCAGTTTACATGATGGCTAAACACAAACATGAGGATAACAGTAAAAGATCTGATGGAGAAAAATATGCAGAGATACAACGGGTTCGCTTGGGTACACGGCTACCGGTCTACCTGCCTATGCGAATTAATGATGAACTAGTTTCTATACTTTCGGAATTTAAGGGAAAAGCAGAAAACATAGGCATTTCCCAGTTTTTTATTCAGACTCATTTCCAGACTCCTTTAGAAATCACACCGGAAGTATGCGAAGGTATTCAGAAATTACATGAAGCAGGATGGACAGTAACCAACCAATTGGTTTATAATGTGGCAGCATCCAGGCGCGGTCATACGGCAAGATTGAGGCAAGAGTTAAACAAGATAGGTGTTCTTTGTTATTATACATTCTCAGTAAAGGGCTTTGAAGAAAACCATGCCGTGTTTGCACCCAACAGCAGATCTCTGCAAGAGCAGCAGGAAGAGAAGGTGTTTGGGCAAATCAACAAAGAGGGAGCTTCTATGTTTATGAAATTTTTACGCCAGAAAAATTCTCAGGAGCAGAGTATACGAATGCTCCAACGAAAGTTTAACATACCGTTTCTGGGCACAGACCGTAATGTGATGAATCTTCCGGGAATAGGAAAGAGTATGACCTTTAAACTCGTTGCAATTATGCCAGACGGGTGCAGGGTTCTGGCCTTTGAGCACGACCACACACGCCGACATAGTCCTGTCATTAGAGACATGCCTATAATATACATCAAAGAGAACAAATCCATTGCAGAATATCTCGAACAGTTGGTAGATATAGGGGAAAAAATCTCTGACTATTCCTCTATATGGAGGTATTACACTGGTCAGACAGAGCCACGATTTACATTATACGAATATGCGGACGTTAAATACTCAAATGTTAGCCACGAAGTATATACTGCCTAAATTCCGCAGCGCTTTAGTTTAATATTGTTTATAAGTTCCTGAGCAACAAAAAGTTGCCCAGGATTTTGTCATGTCAGATTTTTCACTTACCTTAGTGCTGCGTTTCAAGACAAGCAAAATCATCAATGACATGGCAAAGGTACAAATAAAATCTGAGAAAGTCACTCCTTTTGGAGGC
>JAAYDO010000188.1 GCA_012729225.1 Bacteroidales bacterium
AAAACGGATCTGCTTTCGTATTGAAGGTTTCAGCTGATGGCAAGCTCTTGGCTAGTAAGATCATCACTTCACAGACAAATCAAGAAGTTGCTGTTAGTGAGTTCCCATTCTATCTTCCTGATGATATGAGTCCTATCTATGTAACACCTACAAAGGTTCAGGTTTCAGGTGATAAAGTTTACGTTGCAGCAAACTATCTGGGCGACGTTGCAGAACTTGGTTGGGCTGGTAGATACATTGCCTACTACGATTTCGGTATGTATCTAGACGATAAGAGCACAGGTGTCTTCTCTTTGAACAAGGATCTTAAAGAGGCTTCAAATGTAGCTTGTGTTCATGGTGAGCAATTTGGTGGTACACAGGCTTATCCAGAGGCTCTCAGCTTTGTAGTGGATAATGGCACTGTATATATTGGCTTCTTTGGCTTTGGCGACTTGACTGTGGCTTCAGCAAGTGAATCTAAAGACCTTAAATTTGAATCAGGCAAGCACCCATTCACTCTTGCTACTATCAAGGATGGTACTATCACAACAATGACTTACGATGCTCCAGCTCACTACAAGGATGCTAAGCCATACTATATTGATATGAACCTTTCTGCTGATAACATCATTGTTTCTGGTACTTACTATGGTGCACTTCCTTTCGACAATAGCAAGACATCAGGCAAGACAAGTGAAGCAAATGGTGAGACTGCTTACGAATTTACCAGCGAGGCTTTTGTCGCTTCTCTCAGCAAGAGCGGTTTAGTTAATTGGGCTGCTGTTCCTGGCAAGGAGTCAGTAGGCAAGAAGTCTGTCATTGCATTGGGCCAGGTATTTGTGGCTACCAATCAGGGTGTCTTCCTTGTGGAGGAATCTACAGGTAATGTAATGTCACTGGATGCTGAGGGCTCTCAGGTGGCAGATTGCAGTTACAACGGTCTGTATTTCACTTCTATTGTTGCAAGTGATACAGATGTGAAGATCATTGCAGGCGAGCTTGATCCTGTATCGGTGGATGATGTAAGACCACTTAGCAGAACTAGTGCCCCTACAGGTCTTTACATGGATGACGGCAAGATTGTCATCGTCAAGAAGGATAAGAATAGGTACTCTACAAGTGGTGCGCTAATCCCATAATCTAATATAGATTATATGCTTTTAAGGGTGAGGAGTTTCGACTCTTCACCCTTTTTCTTTCTCTAAAATATGCTTGCGAGAGTTTGATGAAGAGGACAACATTAGCCCCCTATGATGATAGAGGAAAGTAGATAAAAGTGTGCGTGCACGAGGATGAAATGGTGGGTTTCCCCTTCAAATTGACAAACCACATGATTGCAACGTTCTTCATGCTCCAACGAACAATGGTTCAATGACCAACGAACAATGCTGCGATAGCCAACGAACAATTGTTCGATGACCCATGAACCATGCGTGCGTTTTGTCCTCATAAGTATTGCGTTCTTGTCTCTTTATAAATCATTGTATATAAAGAAAATATAAAGAAGCCAAGAAGTTGGATCATGGATGGGTGGAGAGGTCTGCCAAACGCTCTATGAATTCTTGTTCAGTGTGATGGCCCGAATAGAGATAGTCGATGATGTCATCTTGTGCTTCCTTCGATTGGCTGAGCAGCTGGATGGATGTCATCATACAGCCATAGGAGTAGCCTTGCTCCTCCATGAGGGCATAGAGAGCCTGTTCCTTTCTGGTCATAGTTGGGTCATGTGATACCCCATGCGGTTGAGCTGGATGGCTACACCCATGAGATAGAGTTGATGGATGCATGCCACATAGGCATGAAAGGCTTCCTTTGTGCCTGGTTCAATACGTTGGCGCATGAGTGCGTTGTAGATACGTGAGGCGCATTCACCGACCATTTTCTCCATTGCCTTTGAGTCTTCCTCGTTCAGCAGGAGCACCTCCTCACGGATGTATTCGTCGAGATAGTCAAATCCTCTTTTTTCACGCATGCTCACATATAGGTCTTCTTTGGATAGGGCAACAATGTCTAAGTCCCATAGTTTGGCTAAAGCCATTCCGATATACATCATCCATCCTAAGGAAACAGTAGGGTAGTCTTTGTATTCGCGAATGCCGTCAGGGAGATAGGCACGTGCCGTCTCTTCCCATTTATCCTCCACATCGGGGCACTCGGGCAGTCGCTCATCTATAGCCTTGATGCCTACAAGAAACTGATGCAGGTCTTCTCTTAGTTGTTCTTCAAATTCTTTCATGTCAATGTATTTCAGTCTATGTTGGCTTTTATTTCACCTACACTTCGTTCTCCTCCTCCTCTTTATTTTGCAGATTGAAGCACTCGGTTAATCCACCTCTCACTTCTGGGCAGAAAGAATCCTGCCACTGGACCTACAAGGAAGAGGCAGATGACAGTGCCGATACCTACCACACCACCCAACAGCCATCCGCAAGCCAGGAAGCAAGCATCTACAATCATACGAATGATGGAGAACTTGCGTTGCAGTTTGTCGCTAATCACCACTCCCACCAAATCGTTGGGTCCTGTGCCTGCATCAGACTTGATCACAACAGACATGCCCATTGCCAGAATCACACAGCCGAGGGCATTGCACACGATGCGAAACCACATTCCGCTTTCAGATGTGATGATGTTGCCCAAGATAGAATTGAACAAATCAATGATAGGACCTCCACAAGACATGCAGATGAGAGTGCCTATCTTGATGTAGGAACGGTCCACAAACAGGAGGACGATGATGATGAGTATGCTCACGCCCATGTGTGTGTTGCCATGTGTGATGAGTGGAGAGTCTGCCATCTTGCCAATGGTGCGACTCAATCCCTGTATCATGACATTGAAGGGGTCGGAACCCAGACTTGCCAAAAGAAAGAGTGAAACGCCCAGATGTGCCACAATCAGACCTGCGAAAAGGATGGTCAGTCTAATGAGTTTTTCGTTCATCGTGTGGTAGATTTGATGGTGTTTGTATGATTTGTGTTACAAAGGTAGGTAAAAAAGTCTTTTCAGCAAAATGGATGTTTGGTTTTCCGTAATAGAGGTCATATAATCCTGAGAACAGGTATAAGTGATTCTTCCCAATCGTTGTATCTTTGCACTGCAATGCTAAATTGCATCGGAAATGAAAAATATGCACTTATGAGAAGGATTTCATTCTGATAGAATAGGAATGGCATGTTTTATTATAAGAACTTTTTGCTATTTCCAATATCTTTTCATACTTTTGCAGTATTGATTTTTGTTTAACATTTTTAAAAACACAAACATGATGAAAGAACTAAAAGGAACTAAGACTGAGAAGAATCTCCAGGAGGCATTTGCAGGAGAATCCATGGCCCGCAACAAGTATTCCTATTTTGCCAGCAAGGCAAAGAAAGATGGTTATGAGCAGATAG
>JAAYDO010000212.1 GCA_012729225.1 Bacteroidales bacterium
CCGTTGCCTTCGATGATCCACTTGTAAGTGGTAATCTCCTCGAGTGCCATAGGACCACGAGCATGGAGCTTCTGGGTAGAGATTCCGATCTCTGCTCCCAAGCCAAACTGTGCACCATCGGTGAATGATGTTGGTGCATTGTGATAGACGCATGCAGCATCAATCTGGGCAAGGAAGCGATCGGCTGTGGAACGATTCTCTGTGATGATGCACTCAGAGTGTCCCGAACCATAGTGGCGAATGTGCTTGATGACCTCGTCGGCAGAAGTGACAGTCTTGATAGCCATTGTATATGCTTGGAACTCTGTGCCGTAGCTTTCTTCTGTGGATGGCTTGAGTAGGTTGTCTGGGTAGTTGCCCCTCAGCACACTCAAGGCTGGTTCATCGGCATAGAGTAGGACGTTGCTCTCAAGGAGAGGAGCGCAGATGGAGGGAAGGTCTGTCAGACGGTCTATGTGGATGAGTGTGCAGTCAAGAGCATTGCACACACTCACACGACGAGTCTTAGCATTGTTGATGATGGCTGCACCTTTCTTTAGGTCTGCATCCTTATCGAAATAGGCATGACACACACCTGCACCAGTTTCAATCACTGGCACAGAGGCTTCTTGACGCACAAAGTCGATGAGTCGTTTGCTGCCTCGTGGGATGACAAGATCTACGTAGCCGTTGGCATGAAGCAAAGCACCTGTTGCCTCGTGAGTGGCTGGGAGTAGGGTGATGGCATTAGTGTTGATACCAAAATCTTGAAGTGTGGACTGAATGATGCTTACGATAGTTCGATTGCTGTCGTCGGCATCCTTTCCACCTTTCAGCACACATGCACTTCCTGCCTTCAGGCAGAGGGAAAAAACGTCAAAGGTAACATTGGGACGAGCTTCGTACACAATGCCAATCACACCAAAAGGAACGCTGACACGTTTGATGTCAAGCCCGTTGGGCAATACGCTGTGTTTTAATACTCTGCCAAGTGGAGAGGGAAGGGTGGCTACCTTGCGTGTGTCGCCCGCAATTCCCTCTATGCGCTCTTTGGTGAGTTTGAGGCGGTCATACATAGGGTTGGCTGGATCCATGCGACTCAAGTCTTTGGCGTTCGCCTCAAGAATCATGTCTGTAGAAGCAATGGCTTTTTGTGCCACTGCATTCAGCACCTCGTTGATGGTGTCTGTATTGAGAAGCGCAAGGTCTAAACTTGCGTCTTTGGCTGCTTGAAAAATATCTTCTAACATGGTGATGTGTTTCTTAGCATAAAAATTCTGTGCAAGGAGTGTTGTCCCTGTCATTCATGAGTCTCACGAGAATATTGTCTCTATTTCCATTGGCAATAATGACACTGATGCCTGCTGCTGCTGTCTGGGTAGCGACATTTGATTTGCTCTGCATGCCGCCTCGTCCGGCACTGGACTTTTTCTCTTGGATGTATTCTTCAAGATTTTTCCCAGGCTTCACAATGCTGATGAGACGAGATTCAGGGTCTTCAGGGTTGCCTGTGTAGATACCATCAATGTTGCTGAGAATGATGAGTGCTTGTGAATGGGTCATTTTAGCAATCAGTCCAGAGAGCTCATCGTTGTCTGTAAACATGAGTTCAGTGACTGACACAGTGTCGTTCTCATTCACGATAGGAAGCACATTGTTTTCCAACATCACTCTCATGCAGTTCTCCTGATTCTTACGGTGCTCTGTGTCAGAAAAGTTCTCTTTGGTAGTGAGCACTTGCCCAACGGGGATGCCGTATTCACGGAAGAATCCTACATAGCGATTGATGAGTTTTGCCTGCCCAACAGCGGAAAAGAGTTGTCGCTGATCGACAGAGTCTAAGTCGTGTTGAATGTGTCGGAGTTCACTTCTTCCACATGCCACAGCACCTGATGAGACGAGAATAATCTCATGCCCACCACTGCGGAGTGCTGCAATCTGATCAACCAGTGCTGACATGCGAGTCACATCAAGTGACCCGTCTTGGCGTGTGAGCACGTTGCTTCCGATTTTGATAGTAATTCTCATATCTTTATATTGATGGTCGGTATATGTTCTTTTGTTTGTTTTTATTTTTTGTTTTGTTGCCTGCTTAACCTCCGATTTTAGCATTTAGCCCATGTTGCTGCATCATGGCAAGTGCGTGTTGCTGACATGTTTCGGAAGGTACTTGCATTGTACAGCCGTCTGGATTGTAGATGCTTCCCATTCTGGCATGTTTGCTTTTCCCCACATCGTGATAGACTAACAGATTGACCACTTGAGGCTGATGGGGTAGTGATGCCAGAAACGCTGCCGAGGCTTTGATGTTCTCTTTGTCCGCATTTACACCTTCAATGAGTGGGATGCGAATCCAAAATGGTTTGTCCATTTTGCTGAGCATGCGGATGTTGGCAAGAATAGGCTCGTTGGGCACATGGGTGAAGAGTTCATGCTTTTGGCTGTCCATGTGTTTGAGATCCACAAGAAATAGTTCTGTCATCTCTGCTACTCTTTCCACCTGTTCGGCAGAGGCAAAAAGTGAGGTATCTACAGTTCTGTGAAAACCTCTCTTGCCAAGTTCGTCGAGCAGTTCACATAAATAGTCTGTTTGCATGAGAGGCTCACCTCCACAGAGGGTCACACCTCCTCCGCTTTCTGTCATTACGGCTCTTTCTTTCTCCACTATTTGCATCAGTTCACCCATCTTCCATTCCTTTCCAGCCATCTCCAGAGCAAGTGTAGGACATTCATCCACACATTTACCACAATAGGTGCAGTGACCGAGATCTTGTATACCGTCAGGTGTCAATGTCAGATTTCTCTCGGGACAAACCTCCACGCAGCTTTGACAGCCAATGCACTTCTTTTTCGTGTACATCTTCACAGACTCTTTCGAGATGCCTTCGGGATTATGACACCACACACATCTGAGTGGACAGCCTTTCATGAAGATGGTCGTCCGTATGCCAGGACCATCATTGATGGCAAATCGCTTGATGTCAAAGATGAGTGCCATGTTTCTTCAGTCAATGTAAACTAACTGCAAAGGTACATAAATTATGTGGAGAACAAAACAATACTGTTGTTTTTTCGTGTGCTGTTAGGGTTTGCTGATGCTTCAAACATGGAAAAATGGCGCACAAGAGCAAATTAGAGCGTGTCGTTTTGTGTTCTTGCAATAATCTCGTCTTGAAGTTGCTCAGTCATATCGTTGAAATAGTCGGAATATCCAGCCACACGCACAAGCAGATCCTTGTAGCCATCTGGTTGCTGTTGAGCGTCGATGAGGGTTTGTGTGTCTATGATGTTGAATTGAATGTGATGCCCTCCCATGCTGAAGTAGGTGCGGATGAGTGAAACCAATTTGTGAAGGTCTTCATCACGCTTGAGCAAGGTTGGAACGAAACGCACATTGAGTAAAGTGCCTCCAGACTTGGTTTGGTCAAGTTTGCTAAGTGACTTGATCACGGCTGTTGGTCCGTTGGTGTCTGCACCGTGGGCTGGCGATGTGCCATCGCTGATGGCGAAATGAGCGCGACGACCATTGACAGACGCTCCACATACTGAACCAAAGTAGTTGTGACAAGTGGTGGAGAGCATGTTGAGTTGGGTCTTGCCTCCACGAGTATTGGGATGTCCTTCAATAGCCTCAACCAAATCATCGTAAACTTTCACTGCTATGTCATCAGCACGTTCATCGTCATTACCAAAGAAGGGGGTGCGGTTCATGATGAACTGGCGCATCTTCTCATTGCCTTCAAAGTTTTCACTCACAGCCTTGAGCACTTCATCCATCGTGAACTTTTGAGTGTCAAAGACATGGGTCTTAAGTGTGGAAAGGCAGTCCGTGATTGTGCCAAGACCTGTGCATTGGATATATGTGGTATTATATCGTGCGCCCCCGCTGTAATAATCTCTTCCGTTGGCAATGCAGTCATCAATAAAGAGCGACAGGAAGGTGGCTGGTGCATAGAGGGAGAACATGCGTTCAATATAGTTATTGACAGCCAGTTTCATATTGACAAAGTAGATCATTTGCTTGTGATAGGCTTCGTATAATTCCTCGTATGTCTTAAACGTTCTGGGATCGCCTGTCTTCAAACCTAACGTATTTCCTGTCATAGGATCAACACCGTTGTTGAGAGTGATTTCAAGAATCTTGGGTGTGTTGAGGTAGCCAGTGAGGATATAAGCCTCTTTGCCGAAAGCACCCACTTCTATACATCCAGAGCATCCGCCCTCGTAGGCATCTTCCTTGGTCTTTCCTTGACGCATCAATTCTTTTGTATATACGTCAGGGTTAAAGCATGAGGGATATCCGTGGCCTTGGCGAATCACCTTTACCCCAGCCATCACAAACTCGTCGGGGGTCACCTTGCTGATGTGGATGGAGAGTCCTGGCTGCAATTCGTGTAATTCTTCTTGAATCTCAAGGATGAGATAAGAAAGGTCATTGACGGCATTCTGACCATATTTGTCAATACCGCCAATATTGATATTGGTGAAATCATTGTAAGTTCCCGACTCTAAGGCTGTCACTCCAACCTTTGGAGGTGCAGGCTGATTGTTGAATTTAATCCAGAGGCATGAAATCAGTTCCTTTGCCTTCTCACGAGTAATTGTTCCTTCTTCAAGCCCTTTCTTATAGAAGGGGTAGAGATGTTGGTCTATATGCCCTGGATTCATACAGTCCCAACCATTGAGTTCTGTCACCGTGCCTAAGTGTACAAACCAATACATCTGGATAGCCTCTTGCATGTCGCGAGGAGCATGGGCAGGCACTCGATGACACACATCGGCTATTTTCAAGAGTTCAGCCTTGCGCTCAGGATTGGTCTCTTCATTTGCCATCTTCTCAGCCATTTCAGCATGACGTTCTGCAAATAGAATGGCGGCATCGCAACTGATGTCCATTGCTTGGAGTTCCTGTTGTTTGTCGGTCGCTTCAGGATCGTTGATGAAATCCAGTTCTGCCAGTTTCTGGGCAATGAGTGCCTTGCAGTCCAACAGACCACGTTGGTACATTTTCCCGTCCATAGCAGTATGGCCACCTGCTCGTTGTTCCATGAATTCAGTGAATACGCCAGCGTGATATGCCTCTTCCCATTCTTTGCTCACATGGCTGAAGATGCGCTCACGCTGTGTTCGTCCCTTCCAGTAGGGGATGACTTCACGCTCATAGGTGTCAATGTCCTCTTGTGAGATGTGGTATGGCTGCAATGCCCTGCTATTCAGGGTGTGGAGGTCTTCCACGCTGTGACAAGTCAATTCTGGAAAGGTGGGAACAGCCTTAGGCACAGGACCACGCTCGCCCACGATGAGTTCATCATCGCCTATATATATAGTCTTCTTTTTGCAGATCTCATAGAAGTTGCGTGCTCTCAAAATACAAAGAGGCATCTTGCCAGAATACTCTTTATAGAAAGCAGTCTCTATCAGTGCACGCTCAATGGTGAGAGTGGGTGGTGTGTCAATGCTTTGCTGACGGAGACGCCTGATACGCTCATTCATGCCACCCTCGTTTTCAGGGTGTTGCAAAGAATATTTCATTTTGCTGTGTGGCGCACACATGGCTATAGATGGGGTCATATATGGTTGATATGTTTGGCGTTTTACAAATATGGATGCAAAGGTATGAAATAAATGGCAAAGGGAACGAAAATGAAGAAGAACTTTTAGTATTCTATTCATAAAAAAACTTATGGGAAGTTATTTTCTATTTCCGAAAGAGGGTTTCCTAAATCTTTTTCACTATCTTTGCACAAAAAGTAGGGCTATGCCAAATGCGTAGTGAATTAGAAATCAACATGGTAAAATATAAATATTTAATAATATGGCACTGAAAACTTTGATTATAGGAAGTGGTCCTGCAGGTTATACTGCAGCTATTTATGCTTCCAGAAGCACGCTGTCTCCAGTTCTTTATGAAGGAATGCAGCCTGGTGGACAACTCACACAGACAACAGAAGTGGATAATTTCCCTGGTTATCCTAACGGAACTACAGGTCAGGAACTGATGGAAGACCTTCGTCAGCAGGTGGAGCGATTGGGTACAGATATTCGTTATGGCATGATAACAAAGGTGGAGTTCTCAAAAGATGTCAATGTCCCTCATCGTGTGACAGTGGATGATGGCACAGTATTGGAAGCCCACACGGTGATTATTTCTACAGGTGCGTCGGCAAAGTATTTGGGTTTGCCTGATGAGAAAAAATATGCAGGACAAGGCGTTTCGGCTTGTGCCACTTGTGATGGATTCTTCTATCGCAAAAAGGTTGTGGCAGTTGTAGGTGGTGGTGACACTGCCTGTGAGGAAGCACAGTATTTGGCAAGTCTTGCAAAGAAGGTTTATCTCATTGTGCGCCGTGACGTGTTGCGTGCAAGTGATGCGATGCAGCAGAAGGTGAAGGATGCTGAGAATATTGAGATTCTTTGGAACACACAGACGGAGGGTCTCTATGGCGAGAATGGTGTGGAAGGTGCTCATCTTGTGGAGAACAAGGGCACTGCGGATGAGCGTCAGTATGATTTGCCTATTGATGGCTTCTTCTTGGCTATCGGTCATCATCCAAATAGTGAGATCTTCCGTCCAGATGTGGAGGTGGATGCGCAAGGATATATCAAGGTTCAGCATCCAACGACAGCCACCAATATTCCAGGTGTGTTTGCTGCAGGCGATGTGGCAGACCCGCTCTATCGTCAGGCGATTAGTGCTGCGGGCAGTGGTTGTCGTGCCGCTATCGACGCTTTACACTACTTACAAGATCACGGTCTGGCATGATGAATCAACTGCGGTTTTTTGCTGTTGTCCTGATGTTCTGTTGCTTGAGTGTGGCTCATGCGCAGTTCGCAAACCCTGTGAAGGTGACCTGCTCAATCAAAGAGTCTTCGCCTACAGAGGCACTCATCACGTTCTCTGCTACAATACAGGACAAATGGCACATGTATAGCACTCAGGTGGTTGGAGGACCAACCCCAACCACAATCAATGTGGAGAAAATAGAGGGTGCTAAGTTGGATGGTGCGCTGACACCAACCACCAAACCCATCAAGCATTATGAGGAAATGTTTGGTACAGATGTCTATTACTTTGAGAAGTCTGCAATCTTTACTCAAAAGGTGATCCTCACGGGCGGAAAATATGAGATTACTGGCTATCTCAGGTATGGTGCATGTGACGACAGAAATTGCACTCCTCCCACTAATGTGGAATTTAGTTTCAAGGACGAAGTTCCTCTTTCTTCCAAGAAGGAAGATAAAGCAGGTGAGGAGGTCTCTCCAAAATTGAACGATGCGTCTTCTGTCAAGGGACAGGAGACAGCAGAGCAAAACGATGCTGTCAATATAGCCAAGCCTGATTCATCTCTTATGGTCGAGAAAATAACAGATTCTGTCGCCACGGCCTCTTCTGCGTCTTCTTCCATTTGGTCTCCTGTGATAGCGCAACTCTCGGCCTTTGACAAAGGTGGCAACAGCAATACTTCAGATTCTTCTCTTTGGGAAATCTTCTTGTTGGGCTTGCTGGGTGGATTGGTTGCACTGGTCACTCCTTGCGTTTGGCCCATTATACCAATGACGGTTTCTTTCTTTCTGAAGAGGGGCACTACCAAGCATTCGACAGATGATGAGAAGGTCAAAGCAAAGAAAAGAGGAGTTCGAGATGCCATTCTGTATGGATTGGGCATCATTGTTATTTATGTGACATTAGGGCTTGTCATTACTGCAATCTTTGGAGCGTCAGCATTGAATGACATGGCAACAAATGCTGTGTTCAACATCTTCTTCTTCTTGATGTTGCTTGTCTTCGGCATCTCCTTTATTGGAGGATTTGAAATCACCCTGCCTGCCAAGTGGAATACCGCAGTAGATAACAAGGCAAGCACGACGACAGGTTTGTTGAGTGTTTTCTTGATGTCCTTCACTCTTGTGTTGGTCAGTTTCTCTTGTACAGGTCCAATCATAGGATTCCTGCTTGTTCAGTTGGTCACTTCAAGTATCGTAGGGCCTGTGGTGGGCATGCTGGGCTTTGCCATTGCTTTGGCTCTGCCCTTCACCCTCTTTGCTCTATTCCCTCAATGGCTCAACTCAATGCCTAAGAGTGGCAATTGGATGAATGTGGTGAAGGTGACACTTGGTTTTGTGGAGTTGGCATTTGCTCTTAAGTTCTTCTCCGTTGCAGATCTTGCCTATGGGTGGGGACTGCTGGATAGAGAAGTCTTTCTGTCTCTCTGGATTGTGTTGGCAGCATTGCTGAGTGCTTATCTTGTGGGATGGATTCGTTTCCCTCACGATGAAGAGGAATATGATGGGAATGGGCAGGTGAAGATGCATCAAAAGACATCCATCCCTCGCTTTTTCATGGCACTTGTCTCTTTTGCATTTGCTATCTATATGATTCCAGGATTGTGGGGTGCTCCGCTGAAGGCAGTCAGTGCCTTTGCCCCACCCATGAAAACACAGGACTTCAATCTTGATCCAGAGCATTCTGTGAAGCCTATGTTTACGGATTATGAGGAGGGAATGGCTTATGCACAATTGCATCGCCTGCCTGTGATGATTGATTTTACGGGTCATGGATGTGTGAATTGTCGCAAGATGGAGGCAGCAGTTTTCACAGATCCATCTGTTGCTGACATCATGAAAAACAAGTATGTGCTTATCCAACTCTACGTGGATGACAAGACCTATTTGGCAGAGCCTCTTGTGGTGAAAGCACAGGAAGATAGTGAAGAAACTCGTAAACTCAGAACGGTGGGTGACAAGTGGAGCAACCTGCAGTCTATGAAGTTTGGAGCCACAACACTTCCATTCTATGTGTTGGTGGATCCGGAAGGTCGCCCTCTTGAGAGAAGTTACTCTTATGATGAGGATGTGCAGAAGTTTCAGGCATGGCTGAATAGTGGCTTGGCCCGTTACGCTCATCAGTAGATGGCGCAAATAGAGCGATAAAATAATAGAAACCTCAAACCCCTAAAACGCTGTCATTATGTATTTAGACGGAAATCTCTATATCGCACATGGCGAAGATGGCCCTATCAATCTGGTGGGCAGAATGTGTAATCGTCATGGTCTCATTGCTGGTGCAACAGGTACAGGCAAGACTGTGTCTTTGCAAGTCATTGCTGAAACATTCAGTCAGGCAGGAGTTCCATGTTTCATGGCTGACATGAAAGGTGATCTTTCCGGTATTTCTCAAGCAGGAAGAATGTCTTCTTTTATTGAAAAGCGAAAAGATGAATTTGGTGTTGCGGACCCACAGTTCAAGGCTTGCCCTGTGCGCTTCTTTGATGTCTTTGGTGAGCAAGGCTTCCCGATGCGCACCACCATCTCTGCCATGGGACCTCAGCTGCTGAGCCGTCTCATGAACTTAAGCGATGTGCAGACTGGTGTGCTCAATATTGTGTTTCGCATAGCAGATGATAAGGAACTCTTGCTGATAGATCTGAAGGATTTGAGACTTATGCTTGATTTTGTTGGGCAGAACACAAGCCTCTTCACCACAGCGTATGGAAACATCTCCACTGCCAGCATTGGTGCTATCCAACGTGCTGTCTTGGCAATAGAAAGCGAGGGCGGGGATTTGTTCTTTGGTGAACCAGCCTTCCGTGTGGAAGACCTCATCGCCCAGCAGGATGGAATGGGAGTGATGAATGTGTTGGCTGCTGATAAGTTGATGCTTAGACCCAAACTCTATTCTACGTTTCTTTTGTGGCTCATGACAGAACTCTATTCCACTCTTCCAGAAGTTGGGGATTTGGACTTGCCAAAGCTCGTGTTCTTCTTTGATGAGGCTCACATGCTGTTTGACGACACATCGAAGGAAATGGTGGACAAGCTCGAACAGGTTGTTCGCCTCATTCGCTCTAAGGGTGTGGGAATATACTTCATCTCTCAGTCTCCTTCCGATATACCAGATGAGATTCTCGGACAACTGGGCAACAGAGTTCAGCATGCTCTTCGTGCCTACACCCCTAAGGATCAAAAGGCTGTGAGAGTGGCTGCTCAGTCATTTAGAGTCAATCCCGCTTTCAGCACCGAACAGGCAATCATGGAATTAGGAACGGGCGAAGCACTTGTATCTGTTCTGGACGAGAAGGGAGCACCAACCATTGTGCAGCGTGCCAAAATGCTTTTCCCTCTGAGTCAGATTGGTGCTGTCACCGAGGGTCAGCGTTTGGATATACAGAATGCAGCCCCTGATCATATCAAGAACTATACTGCATATGAAGACCGTGAGAGTGCTTATGAGGTGCTCTTGGCTCAGAAGGAAAAGGAGGATGCAGAAGCCGCAGACATGCTTCGTCGCCAGGAGGAAAAGAAACGTGAGAAGGAAGAGGCGAGGCTTGCGGAACAGCAACAGAAGGAAGAGGATAAGCGTTTGAAGGCTGAACAAAAGGAGAAAGAGCGTCAGCAGAAAGAGGATGAGCGACTGCGCAAGGAGGAGGAACGAGAAGCTGAACGCCGTCGCAAGGAAGAAGAAAGAGAAGCGTTGCGTCGTCGGAAGGAGGAGGAACGGGAGGCCAAAGAAAAATCAAAATCTTCTGGCATGTGGAAACGTACCATCTTTGGCACGCTCATTGGCGCAGTGCTGGGTTCTGTCGGACGTCAGGTGGGCACTTCTGTGGGCAAGAAGATCACAGGACGTTCTTCATCTTCTACCAAAAAGAAATCGAGCAAGAGTTCGGGCTCTGTCTTGGGAAAGGCTGCCAAGAGTGCGGCTTCTACTGCCACAAAAAGAGTGACAAGTGAAATCTTGAAGGGAATCTTCAAGTAAGGCTCAACACATTATTAATATATATAAAGAGCGCAGACAAACCTACAAGGTCGTCTGCGCTCTTTATTGTCAGAAGTCATTGGGATGTATGTGCCCAAATTCTCTGTTGTGATTGTAATAGCCTGAGGATACGTGTCCTCTTTAGTAAGTCAGCACAGGTGGAAGTTCCTTGGCTTGAGCAATCATCTTCTCCAATTCTGAAACGCTGGGCACACGGTTGCAGAGATTTTTCTGCTCGTTCACCTCAATCAGTTTAGGCTGCAGATTTTCTGCCAAACGGTGACGGAACTCCTTCACAGTATCAACACCTGCTGCTTCCAGCAGTTCGGCAAACTGGCTTGATATGCCGTTGATGCGGAAAAGATCTGCATGGTTAGCCCATTTGAGAATCAGTTTGGGACTGATGTCCGTTTCCTCTGCCAAGGTCTTTCTGCCTGAAGGAGATGCGCATTTCTCAAGGTATTCTTCAGTTGTTTTAATGCCAGCCGCTTGCAGCTTCTCGGCATACACAGGGCCGATACCCTCTACATCAATGATTTTGTAGGCCATAATAATTGTGATTTAGGTGTGAATAAATAAAAGATGTTCTATAGACTTTTTGTATTTGTATGTGATACAATTGTCTTTCATTGCAAAGATAGGTAAAAGATGAGAGTTGAACGATATAAAAAGGATTTTTTTTGTCTTTCATTGTGTTTTTTCATCAGAGCATGATTTTTTCCCATGTCCAACCTTTCTCCTCCGAAGTTTTTCATTAACTTTGCAATAGATAAGAAAAACAAGATAGAAATGTCGCAATTATATCCATTTTTATTTGAGCCAAATTTGCATTCGATTGTTTGGGGAGGTCATCGTTTGCTTCCCTACAAGGGTCTGCCCGCAACAGAAGAGCCTGTCGGGGAAAGTTGGGAGGTAAGCGCAGTGCCTTCCAGCACCAGCATCATCAGCAACGGTCTTTATAAGGGACATCTTCTGAATGATGTGATTTCAAGATTTCCAGAGGAAATATTGGGTGTTTCGGTGGCTTGTGAATATAAGAACCAGTTACCTTTGCTGGTCAAATTCATTGATGCGGAGAAAGACTTGAGCATTCAGGTGCATCCTGATAATGAAATGGCTCAGCGTGAACATGGAAAAATGGGAAAGAGCGAGATTTGGTACATCATTGATGCCCGTCAGGACAGTTATCTTTATGCTGGTTTCAAGAAGGAAATCACCCCAGAGGAATATAAGAGACATGTAGAGGAGGGAACAATCGTAGATGTGCTGGCAAAACATGCTGTGAAGCCAGGCGATGTCTTTTATTTGCCTGCAGGTCGTGTGCATGCTATTTGTGGCGGTATCTTGCTGGCGGAAGTGCAACAGTCATCAGATGTAACCTATCGTATTTTTGACTATCATCGTCCAGGAATGGACGGGAAGCCACGTGAACTTCATACAGAATTGGCTGCAAAGGCACTGGACTTCCGTGTGGAGGAGGACTACCGCACACAATACAATACACAGAGCAACAGGGCGAATCATGTGATTGATTCTCCTTTCTTCAGTGTGAGGGTGACAGAGATGACAGGGCCGTTCCATCGCAACCTCATCAAATATGACAGTTTCATCATCTGCATGTGCATCGAGGGAGATTGCCTGATTCGTATGCGTGAATCAGGTGATGAGGTCATGTTGTGTGAAGGCTTCAGCACTTTGATTCCAGCCTCCATTGCCGACTATGATGTGATTCCACTTCATGGGAAGACACGCATCCTTGATGCGTACATAGATAAAAAGGATAGAGGCCTTGGCAGTTCCATCACTCGTTTTCTCCACATAACAAGTAAGTGAAAAGCGAGTCCAACGAATTTGACAGGCGAAACAGTTGAGTTCGGTAGTTGGCATGTCCTTTCAATCATATCTAAGAAAGTGAATGAGATCATACATTCTTCTTGAAAAGAATGTATCCTTTTCATAACCAATGAATTACTGATAGATGAAAACATCATGCTTCTGAGTGCAAAAACGCACGCATGGTTCAATGCTCAACGCACCATTGTTCGTTGGCACTTGAAGCATTGTTCATCGGTCATTGAAGCATTGTTCATTTGCGTATGAAGCATGCTTCGTTCATTTGAAGTGTCAATTGGAAGGGAAAACCATGAAGAAACAAAAAACAGTCATCCTTGTATAGACAAACCATTTCATCATTACGTAAGCAATATTCATCAGATTCTAAATGATGTCTTTTGTTTTTCTCCCGAATAAATAACCCACTTGTGTCGCCTTCCCTATGAGAGGTGATGGAAGAGGTGCATGAAGACTTGTGTTGCATGGAAAAAGAAATTTGTGGGTAAACAAAGCATTGTTTTTCCTTGTTCTGCCCCATCAGTTTATTTTTATGTCCACAACTCTGTCTTTGACAACGCTGGTTTTTCCCACAAATAGATAGTGCTTACCGTTTATAGGAATAATGTCAAACCTTGGCATATTCAATTCTCCTACAGTGTATCGTTCCATTTTGTGAGCAAAAGGACGGAGATAAAAAGGAACGGACTTGAAATCGGTTGGTTTAAGAACCAGTGTAATCTTTTCTGGAATAATGCAGGAATCCTCGTATTCTTTGACATATACTGGATAAGAGTCGCTGAAATTCCATTGTCGAAATTCTGATGGTTTGTTAACAATGTCATTATACAGATTTTGGGAAATCAGCCGTATCTTATCACGATGGAAATAATTTCCTATCCATCTTTCACCCATGAATTCAAAGTGGAAATCTAAATCATTGGACATCCTGAAATCGCGAACGAAACGTTTACAGAGGAAATGGCATTCTATATCATCCGTTAAGACAATCTCTGACTTGTTGGAAGCAATTTGATGTAGGCATCTTTGATAATTATTGTAATTTCTTATTTGTTGGGGTATAATCAATGTAGTCATCAATAGGAGAAAGCCATTGCTAATCAAAATCCATATAGACTTGATGGAAACGTATGAAAATAATTTTAGAATTAGGATCATGCTAAAAAGTTCAAAGCAAAAGCGTGAATGAGCGGAGGCATGTCTTGTTGCCAAAACAAAAAGGAAGTTAATAGAAATGGCCGCACATTCGACAATGTTCTCTGTCAAGAAAACTTTTATATTGATAATCCTTAACCTTGCGAATACGACAAGAAGTACTATAAGTAGGGGAAGCGTTCTGATGTTGTCCATCTGAAATAAGGCTGGTGGCAAGGAAGTGACATTGAATGCGCCATCAGTTGCTGACAACCTGTGCCATGATCCAGGAGAAATCACTAACATCAAAACACCTATATAAAAACCTGTTAGCAGAACAGCCCTGTACCAAGTAATTTCCTTTCTGTGCATTATATAATAGATCAGGCATCCAGTACCGTATCCTATGGTTATTCCTTCATGTTGCCAACCGCATATAATACCAATCACAAATAGTGCAGGAATCCATAGTTTACTTTTGAAATCATATTTCAAGAACAAGTTGAAACTTAAAACGAATGTTGCTGCCCATAAATAATTGCATGCACCACTCATCCATAGAAAAACATTCTGCAATCCAGGAATGAAGAAAAATATTAAGAAAAGAGCTATAGATGAAGAAATAAACATTGATTGAATATGTGTTCTCAAATTCAATGCTAATGCAACAACAAAAGAAATGAAGACAAATGTATTAACCAGATTAAAACAGTCTTTCCCTAGAATCCCGTCAAATAATTGGACAAAGAAATGTACTATAAATCTACCATTGAATTTGAGATAATGTTCATGCTGACTATGAATTATGTCCAAAATGCTATTTACTTGATGCTGAGTGCCAAATATGAATTTATAATGCCAGTCATCCACAGCCAAGGGGGTTAGAGTGTTCATGACATAGAACACAATCCCTGTAATAAGAAGAAATGTGACATACGTGTATTTACTCTCCTTCATATTCACTAACGACATATATCGGTCTGTTTTTTGATTCGTTAAAAATTTTACCTAAATATTCTCCTATAATGCCCAATGCCAGAAATTGGATTCCACCAAGGAAGAGAATGGTTACCATCAAAGTAGGGAAACCTTTTACACTTTCCCCTAAGAAAATAGTCTTGATTAAAATGGCAATTATATAAATGAAAGCGCCCGTCGAAACAAATAAGCCAATGATGGTAGCCAGTCTCAAAGGAAGAGTGGTAAACGATGTGATTCCATCTATAGCAAGATTTATTAAATTGCTCAAATTCCATTTTGTTTCACCTGCGACACGATCTTGAGGTTCAAAAAGAATCTCCTTCTTCTTAAATCCAATCCACGCAAATAGAGCTTTTGTGTTTCTTTCGCTTTCACGTAGATTTTTCATCACGTCTATACACTTTCTGTCAAGTAAGCGAAAGTCTCCAACATCTGGCAAAATGTCTAAACGAGTGGTGTGCTGTAGAAGACGGTAGTAAAGCCTTGCTGTCTTTTTCTTCCACAAAGACTCCTTTCCACGCACTTTCCTTTTGGCATAAATATCCTCGTATCCATCTTCCCAATACCTCAACATTTCTGAAATTAGCATAGGAGGGTGTTGCAAGTCTGCATCCATGATTACCAGACAGTCGCCTTTTGCATGATCAAAACCAGATAACATTGCACATTCTTTACCAAAGTTCCTGCTCAAACTGACAAAGCAGAAACGATGGTCTGTCGTATGCAGTTCACGTAAAATGTCAAGTGTGCCGTCACGACTTCCGTCGTTCACAAAAAGAATTTCCCATGTGTAATTGGGTTGGGAATCCATCAATGAGATGAGTGCGTCATGCAATGCTGGTAGAGAAGCCTCTTCATTGTAGCATGGAATTAGTATTGTTACTTTCTTCATGATGATGAGATTTATATTTAAAAACAAAGCGTACTAGTAAGAAATTTACAGGAATGGTAATCATGTAAACAGGTATTGGGGCTAAAGTTCGACTTATTCCAAGAAAAATAAACCAATTAAGTAGTCCCATTTGGAGAATCAAGTTTACAATATGACTTCCTCCGAAGCCGAACCCTCTTTTAAGAGATGGATTTGTATTGAATGTGAAATAAGCCGTAAGAAAGAAATTTGCCATGAAACTTAATCCATGGCCTACTGCATACGCAATGTTCAAATTAATCCACCTTTGTAGCAACCAGTAAACTCCATAATGTATAAGTGTTGCCAACAAACCAACTACGCCAAAACGAACAATCTCCAGCAACAAGACTTTTTTGTTTTTTCCTTTGATCATGAATCGAACATTTTATTCTTTGTCAGCCAGTTCCTATGTGCTGAACGGAATTAGATATAGATACAGAAAGGGCGTAGGAACTATTGCTTATTACTCCTTTGAAGCTCTGGACTGCTACCCTTAAGTAATGAAGCAATAGCCCACGCCTTTAGATATATTATTCCTGTTAGGATACAATATCCATTAGCGTGAGCCGAATTGCCTATTATCTCTAAGGGTTGAAATTGTCCAGATTTCAAAGGGAGATAATATGTCAAAACGCTCTCGTGCGTGCGTAAGCACTACAATGTCGTAAGTCATCTTCGCAGGAAACACAAGTGTCCCTACTCCGACTCAATTGCAAATTTATGTTTTTTATCTGTACAAAGCAACTTTTTATAAGAAAAATTAGAGGATTTGAAGAAACAAAGTAAGAAATGTTTCCAATATACAGTAAATGATAAAAGGAAATATTCCTAGAAGTGTTGGTTTGACAAATTTAGAAAGAGAGAAATAGTAGGTTGAATATTTGTGCGACTTTTTATTGTATCTTCCTTTTAATCCATCCTTTCATATGCCATTGTGTTATTAGGATACCTCAGTTCGGGATAAGAAATCTCTAAAATAGTTGGGAAAAAAGTTGGTGGTCCAACAAATATTTTGTATATTTATGTGTGAAAATCAATTAGTTACAAGAATATAAGTTATGACTACCGGTTACAAAGTTACAGAATTATTTTGTGTTATTGACGAGCTTTGCAAGTATTTTGAGTCAGAGAATGCAGGAAAAATGTTTTTGAGCGATGATGGAAGGAAGCGAAGAAACCGCAAA
>JAAYDO010000100.1 GCA_012729225.1 Bacteroidales bacterium
AACCCTTTAATCGAAGGAGTCATGCCCAACGATTACAGGTTTTGGTTAAAACCAAAAAACAAGAGGATGGAACGTGAGTTTAGTCCTCTTTTTTTATGTCCATACGTCAAGCTGTTGTCCATACGTCTAACTGTCATAATCATCACCTTTTAACCAAACACGAGTTGCTTATGCTGAAATCACGTCATCCGCACGCACAAGCCTCCATTCAATCATCAAGAGATGCCCTTGCATTCACATCCAATTGACGTGGAACGCAAACAACAAACATTCCTTCAAGAACAAATCTTCTCTCCCCATGCATCTGCGAGCCTTCGATATGCCTTCGAGACGAGCCTCAGATAATTCCCACACCTTTTTCCTTGTCTGCATGAAGAGATGCGAGAGCGAGATGAAGGCTGAAACTGAAACAAACGAGAGCATTTCATACCTGCTATGTCCATTTTGTGAAATGTTGGGAATGTGAATTATCTGAATTGTTGGGAATGCTAATTTCCTAAATTTATCACCGTGCCACATCCATGAGAGAGAAATCTGACAGACAGCATGACACATCAGACTCCAACTGAAATAGAACAATCCCCTATCCTTATCAGCCTCAACAGAGATTTAAGTTTAGATGTTCCTTCCCATTGACATGAATGTAATGTGAAGGAGCATCCGAATGACTCGGATGTCCCCCACTTGCATATTTAGATTAAAATAGGTGTTCATGGACTAATAGTCGTCTTCATCGCTGGGCAAGCCTATACCTTCCCAGACAAGACCATTCGAACCACCACCAAGACCACTAACGGTGTTGCTGCCACAGAGCATCTGCGTCATCTCAACGTTCGTTACGTGCATTGTTGGTTTGATATAATCTTTTTTCATCTATTGATTCTCCATTTATATTAAGAAATACTTCATTTGAGTTCGCTCATGCTCAATAAGGCATGAGCGAACTCCATTTCATTCTCACTTGACCACAACCTTCTTACCATTCTTTATATACACACCCTTTTGTATGTGGCTTGTGTCAATCTTGCGTCCATCAAGGGTGTACCATCCATTGTCGGAATCCTTGTTGTCGTCGGAATCAATGCCGACAATGCCAGTCATCATTTCATCACCGAAGTCGAAATGGAAGGCACGAGCACCAGCCTGCTGCGCACCAAAGGTAGCAGGCACAACGATGTGGGTGCGGAAGCAGTTCAGCGTTCGGAGGTTCTGAGAATAACCGATGCGATTGCCACTGCCGAAGAAGATAATCTCATTCAGATGTCCCTCATTGTCACTCAACACAGCGTTGTTGGCAACAATGCCGAACGGTGAGTATTGACCCACAAACTGGCAATTGCCAGAAGTGGCATTGTTGGCAAACTCAACCGCTGTGGGTGCGGTGCTGGTAAGGGGCACTCCGGCAAATAGGGGTTCGCCCACCGTGCCAGTTGCCGACTCCCACTTCACAATGTAGGGCTTTCCTGCCTCGATGCTTGTTGCATTCTTAAACGTCAGCGTGAGCAAGCCATCACTACTGAGGGAGGATTGGCTCTCATCCAATTCCTTGATAGTAGTTCCATAGAGCGGATGAGTGTCCTCAGCCATCTGCTCAGCAGTCACACCGAAAGGCAGGCAGAGGGTGTTCCAGTTTCCGTCCTTCCGGAACGTGCGATCGCTGAGGGTGACATCGCATTCAATTCCGCTGGCGACAGCCGAAGCGATAGCAGCGTTGTTGTCGGCATCGTTGCTCAGAGGGAGCATCTTCACGACCTCCACTGTGAGGTCGAGTCCATCAAATCTTCCACCAAAATCCGAAACAAATAGAAATGTCATGCTCCGCCCCGTGCTTCTGACGACGGGGATGGCACCGTCTTCATCTTCTACTTCCAACAGCATATAGATAGCTTCGGTATCATAGACGGTAAGACGGTCTTGAAAGTCCAAAGAGACACTGCCTGACAGCCGAAGCACACAGTCTTCAGGAGCAGTCAGCACGAG
>JAAYDO010000135.1 GCA_012729225.1 Bacteroidales bacterium
CATGAGGTCTGCATCTAAATTCACAGCCCACTCTTGCAGGTGCACCAATGCCATTTTCTTGGCATGTTGCCATTCACCTAACTGAAGCGTGTTGCCACAGATGGCCAGATATTCTCCTTTTCTCAGTCGAGGTTCGACTACTCGCAGTTGTAGTGTGGAAGAAAACAAAGTGTCGATAGGAGTGTTGTCTTCGGATTTGACGCCCACACATTCTGTATAGGCAGAGGAGAAAAGAGGTAAGTCCTCTGGGATGGGACGCCACTGGTCACTCAGCATGTATTGATGGGTCACTCCGTCAAAAGTCACTTTGTGAGGGGCTACCTCCCATTCTGTCCACACGAGTTTGCCGTCTCGATACATGGCATACTTGTACTCAAAGCCCCCCCTTCGATACTCAAAGCCTTCCTTTCGCTCGTGGTCGTAGGCATGAACAGTCTGCATGGCCTCCATTTCCATCTCACCTTTCCACGTGTTGCCGTCTTGAGTTTGCAGAGGTAATTCCTCCATCTCATGCTTCTTGCCTTGCGTGTCCACCCTCCATAGTTGCACCCTCAGGTCTTCTCCCCATCGGGTACGATATTCTATGTTGAAAAAAATCTTCATCTTGTTGTTCTTTTGTGTGATGGTTGAAAGTGGAAATGAATGATGGTTGAATATGGGAGTCTTCACCGACAACTCTCTCATTCATATGCCTTTCTTTTTCTTCTTTATACTTTGCAAAGATACTCCTTTTTTTTTGCATGGTCAAAGAAAGGCTTCTTTTTTTGTTTAGACACAAAAAAACTCCCCTTTCTCACGAAGGAGGAGTTTTTGCCTTTAATACTAAACTTTTTTTACTAACCTATTTATTATCAATTTTCCTATTGCAAAGTTACGAACTTCTGTGCAAGAAGGCTTTCTGACACAGTTCATTTGTTTTTGTTTATGTTACATTTCTCGACTTTCTTCTTGCCGTTAGTCGTGGGAAAACCACAAATGATACATTTTTTATCAGAAATGTATCAAAATTCATAATTTACGAAACATGAGAGAAAGTCCTCCTTTCCTTTTTTGTCTATCTTTGCAGATGAATCCTTTTTCTTAAAAGGGAAACAATGGATTCTACACGACAAACTTTTTATTCAAACTAAAACCTCTTGTAATAACTAACATGAGAAAATTACTATCTCTATTGTGCTTTTTTGTCACTTTGATGGCATCAGCTCAAACGATTCAAGTAAAAAATCCATTCATCTGGGCAGATACCCCTGACCCAGATATTATCCGTGTGGGTGACTATTATTATTTGGTCACTACCACCATGCATGTCTTCCCTGGCGGTCCTATTATGAGAAGTACCGACCTCGTGCATTGGGAGACAGTGTCCTATCTCTTTGATGAGATAAAGGATACTCCTCGCTACGACATGCAGGAGGGTACGGTCTATGGCCGTGGGCAGTGGGCTACATCCCTTCGTTACAACAATGGCACTTTTTGGGCTCTCTTTGTGGCAAACGACGAGCCACATAGGTCAATGGTTTTCAAGACTGATGACCCAGCCAAGGGCTGGACGCTCCATAGCCGTCTTCCTGCCTACCACGACTCTTCTCTCTTCTTTGACGATGATGGTCGTGTCTATGTGTTCTCGGGCAGCGGAGACATTAATCTTGTGGAGTTGAACCCTGATCTCACAGGTGAGAAAGAGGGTGGAATCCGTAAGCGACTCGAACTGAAAGGTCGCCCACAGGGACTTCATGAGGGTAGCCGTGTCATCAAGCATGATGGTATGTACTATCTTCTCTGCATCTCTTGGCCTAATACGGGCAGACAGGAAATCTGCTATCGCAGCAAGAACATTGAAGGTCCTTACGACTCCAAAGTTATCCTCAAGAGCCAGTTTGGTGGTTTCAACTATGCCGGTCAGGGTACTATCGTGGATGGGAAGCATGGTGAATGGTATGGTGTGATGTTCCAGGACCGCAATGGTGTGGGACGTGTGCTCACCATCGAACCTTGCTCTTGGATTGATGGCTGGCCTATGCTTGGCACAAATGGCGATGGCATCATCCCTGAGACGGTGACGCTTGATGGCAACTGTGAGTGTCATAAAGAACCTGCTCTTGCCGTCATAGAGAAGGATTATCAGTGGAATCACAACCCAATCAAGGCTGACATTACTACTGAGACAGGTAGTCTCACCAAGCCTGGTCACAAGGTTTCTCTCAAGACTTCTGTGTTGGCAAACAGCATCTTCAATGCCCGCAATACCATCACTTGGCGTACATGGGGGCCTACTTGTTCTGATACAATATGTATTGATGCCAAGAAGATGAAAGAAGGAGATTGTGCTGGTTTTGCAGCATTTAATGGTGATTCTGGTATTCTTACAATTAAACTAAACGGTGGTAAGTATAGTCTAACGATGAGTGAGGAGAGTGTCAAACTGTCTGGAGGCAAGAAGGAAATCACTGATGTGGTGGCGAAAGAGGTGGAGACTGTGACGCTTCCAAAGGGTAAAATAGGAAAGATCTATCTGCGTATAGATGGTGATTTCAACCCTGGTCGAGACAGAGCGAACTTCTACTACAGTCTGGATGGAAAGACCTACACGCAGATTGGAACGAAAGACTATCGAATGATTTTCGACTTCTCACGCCTCTTTATGGGCACTCGCTATGCTGCTTTCTACTATCCTACCAAGAATGTGGGTGGTCAGATCTCTCTTGAGTTGAAGAACTAACGTGGAGGCATAGAAAACTACACATACACATTATATATAATATTACCTAACGTTTAAAAACTGATCAATGATGAAGAAAACAATCTTTTCGATTCTGTTGGCATCTTTGACGCTTTCAGCATCGGCGCAATTTGGGCGTAATCAAGATCCAAATCCTGATTTGGGCTTTAAAGACACCTACAAAGATTACTTCCTTATGGGAGTGGCAGTAAACATGCGCAACATGAACAACCCTGACGAAATTGCGCTCATCAAGAAGAACTACAACAGTATTACAGCTGAGAACGACATGAAACCAGTGTCTGTACATCCTGCTGAAGGAAAGTGGACTTGGGAGAATGCCGATGCTATTGCCAACTTCTGCCGACAGAATGGTCTTAAGATGCGTGGTCATTGCCTTTGCTGGCACTCTCAGTTCTGCGACTGGATGTTTACAGACAAGAATGGTAAGCCTGCCACAAAGGAACTCTTTTACGAGCGTTTGCGTGAACACATCCATACAGTAGTTAATCGCTACAAGGACGTTGTTTATGCTTGGGACGTGGTCAATGAGGCTATTGCTGACGGTGGTGGCGGTCCTAACTTTGGCCGTCGTGGTGCTCAAGAGCCTAACCCTTACCGCCAGAGCCGTGCATACCAACTTTGTGGTGATGAGTTCATCGCCAAGTGCTTTGAGTTTGCTCACGAGGCTGACCCAAATGCAATCCTTGTCTATAACGACTACAATGCAGCCACCCCAGCCAAGCGTGACCGTATCTACAACATGGTTAAGAAGATGAAGGATGCAGGTGTGCCAATTCATGGTATTGGCATGCAGGGTCATTACAATTCTTATGGTCCATCTGATGAGGATATTGAAGCAGCCATCAAGAAGTATTCTGAACTTGTGAAGCACGTGCAGATTACAGAGCTCGACATCCGTCTCAATGAGGAAATGGGTGGACAGCTTCAGTTCTCTCGTGGTGAGGCAGGTCAGGCTCCTGCTCACCTCGTGACTATGCAGGCTGACCGCTACACACATCTCTTCCGCATTCTTCGCAAGTATCGTGATGTTATTGATGTGGTTACCTTCTGGAACGTATCAGACAAAGACTCTTGGGTAGGTGTTAATAATCACCCACTTCCATTTGATGAGAATCTTCGTCCAAAGCCAGTTTACTATGCTATCAAGAATTTCAATCCCGAACTTGACAATGTAGTTGTGAAGGAAGACTTCAAGCCAAGTGAACTGAACCAGCCTGGTCAGCAGTATCCAATGGTTAATTCCCAAGGCTATGCACGTTTCCAGATCACTGCTCCTCAGGCACGTTCGGTTGTTGTCAGCCTTGGTCTGGGCGGCACAGGCGGCACAGTGCTTCATAAGGGTGAGAATGGTGTGTGGACAGGTACAACCGATGGTCCTATGGACGAGGGTTTCCACTACTATCACATGAACATTGATGGTGCTACGGTCAATGACCCAGGTGCTTGCAACTACTATGGCTCAACTCGTTGGGAGAGTGGTATTGAGATTCCTGCTCATGATGCAGACTTCTATGCCCTCAAGAACGTTCCTCACGGAAATGTACAACAGGTTCTCTTCCATTCGCCAAGCACTAACACAGAGCGTCGTGCCTTTGTCTATACTCCAGCGGAATACGCTTCCAACCCAAAGAAAAAGTACCCTGTACTGTATCTCCAGCATGGTTGGGGCGAGGACGAGACTGCTTGGAGCAACCAAGGACGTGCCAACCTCATCATGGACAACCTCATTGCTGAGGGCAAGATCAAGCCATTTATTATTGTGATGACATACGGTATGACCAACGAGGCTCGTTTTGGCACAATCGGTAGTTTCAACACAAAAGACTTCGAGACAGTGCTTGTAGATGAACTCATACCTTATGTGGATAAGAACTTCCGCACTATCGCTAAGAAGGAAAGCCGTGCTATGGCAGGTCTTTCAATGGGTGGTATGGAAACTCGCTCCATCACGCTTGCTCGTCCAGAAGTGTTCGACTACTATGGTCTCTTCTCTGGTGGCACTTACAATGCGGAAGACCTCAAGAGCGTGAAGCCAAAACTCATCTTCACTTCATGTGGTTCAAAGGAGAATCCTGATGGTGTTAAGAAGTCTGTAGATGACCTCAAGGCAGCGGGCTTCAATGCTCATTCATATGTCAGCGAAGGCACAGCCCATGAGTTCCTCACATGGCGTCGCAGCCTCAAGGAAATGGCTTTGCTTCTTTTCAAGTAAAACATTTGTGGCGAGGGTGCTCTTTAGTCCCCTCGCTACATCAATATAATAGAGTTCCGAGAGCCTTATAAGGTTCTTGGAACTCTATTGTTGTTTGTTGAAGAAAAGTGAAAATTGGAAATGGACAAAAATACAATATCTCCAGTGGAACACGTCCATTCGGTATGAGACAGAGTGTGATGCCTCTTGCCAAGTGTTAGATTTCCCACTCAAGAATGTAGCATGGAGAAAAAATCACCAAATACACGTTCCGCAAAAATCACAAAAAGGGCATTGTTGGCATGGAATGCTTGCGCTTGTTCCTGTCTCGGTCTCCATTTCCTGCCCACATCCCTTCATGACGCATCAGAAAAAGATAGCGGAATTATCTCGAAGGCATCTCGAAGGCGTCTCGAAGGCATCTCGAAGGCTCGCAGAAGCATGGGGAGATCATGTTTGCCACAAGGGGCTGTTCCCCTTTTTTTATTTCATGTTTCATCTCTGATGTTTTCATGTTTCATGCCAGATGTGTTCATATTCCATATCTGATGTTTCCACGTTTCATCTCTGATGTTTTCATATTTCATCTCTGATGTGTTCATATTCCATCTCTGATGTTTCCATATTCCATCTCTGATGTTTTCATATTCCATCTCTGATGTTTTCATATTTCATGTCAGATGTTTCCACGTCTCACGTCTGATGAATGTGAATGTGCGAATGCCTCTTGATGCTCGGGTGGAGTTTGTGCTTGTGAATCATGCGAGTTCAACACGAGAAACACACGCTTGGATAAAAGATGATGTTTATTCCAAACTGGAGTATGAAATAGACGCTATTGCTACGAAAAAACACGAAAAAACACTGTTTGCACCTGAAATGTAACCTAGTTGAAAGTTTATGTAACAAGAAAAAAAACGTGTCTCGTTCAACCTTATTACCTTTGCAACGACTAAACCATTTATTATTTGACCAAAAGCCTGAGCCTTATCAAACCAGAAACAACAGGAGACTTTAGACTTGGCCTATATAATAATGTGTGAGACACATGACAGATGTGCTTCATGCAATAGCCGATACGAAACGAGATTATTAATTATATTTTCTAACCAAAACAAATTCTCATTATGAAGAAATTCAACTTACTGTTTGTTGTTGGTATGGTCAGTGCTCTTCCTGCACTTGCCCAGACTAACATTTTGACAATGGGCTTTGAGGATGGAGATAAGTCTCCTGAACCATCACCCACACAGTATGCATTGTCTCCAAACTACAACGCAAACAACACCGTTGCAGACTGGGTCAATGTGAAGGAAACCGACAACTGGAACGACAAGTCTTCTGGTGCTCACACTGGCGAATACTGCTTCGTGGCAGAAAACGCAGGTGCTAAGGGTTACTCTTGGGACCGTGGTCTTAAGTTCGGTCTTGGCGAACTCAAGCTCGAAACCCCTTATCGTGTCAGCTTCTGGGTAAAGGCTGATCCTACTTGTACTTATACCAATGACGCAGGCACGCAGGTGACTGAAGACACAGAGATGACCTCATGGCTCTCTAAGGGTATGGAAAACTTTGACCTTGCATTCCCTGATCCAACCAATAATGGTAATGGTATTGGTCTCAGTGCAATGAAGGGATTCACTGGCGAATGGCAACGTGTTTCATTTGTAACATACAACCCAACTCGTGAATATGTTAAGTCTATTGTGGATGGTCGCTCATGGGTAGGTAATGCCACATTCCCAGCGAAGTTTGGTGGTGCAGGCGAAACCTACAAGTCACACTTCCAGGATGAGATTCCTGAAATGTACTTCTTCATTGCCAACCTCTACAGCCCTGCTACATATTATATAGACGACATTTCTGTTGATGAAAATGTAACAGTGAAGGATGTGCTCTTCGGTACTGAAATCATCAAGATCAATTTCGGTTGGAAGAACAATATCTCCACCCTTGCAAAAGCAAATCAGGGCACAATCTCGCTGGATCCTTCTCAGGTCACAGTTACTGTTGATGGAACAGAGGCTGAAGTAAGCTATTTCGAAGGAAAGGAAGATGGCTGCCTCTACATCTTCATGGCTGAGGCTATCGAGGGTGAAGACGTGACAGTCAGCTTCAAGGGTGATGAGAGAATCATCTATACTTCTCAGCTTCGTCCTACAGCAGACACTGGCGAAAACGTGGCTGTGCTTCCATTCTCTAACGAGAAGGCAATCAAGGTGAGCGATGAAGAAGTTGATGCTGTTGCATTGGCATGGGGCTCTCCTGTCATGAAGTCTTCAACTCCAGAGAACAAGTCATTCAACCTCACCCCAGAGGATGTGAAGACCATTACTGTTACATACTCTGCACCAATCGAGATCAAGAATGCTAAGGCAGTTCTCAAGCGTGGTGTGAAGACTGTTGAGTCATTCGGTGGTCAGACAATGGAACTCTCTGAAGATGCTCGAACCATCACATTCAATGTCACTTCTACAGACCTCGTGGACGGTTCTTACACACTTGAAATATCTAATGTTCAGAACTCTCTCGGCGACTATGCAGAGAATGCAACAGTGCTTGAGTTCGAGCTTGGTGGTTCTGCTCAGGGTGGAGAGGCTGTTGAGGCTTACAGACTTGACATGACAGATCTTGGTGCAAACTCACTCCCAATGGGTTGGAGCGGTACATCTGACAACTCTGACCGCGAGGCTAAGGGTGCTCCTTCTACAGGTCTTTCCGGTGCTCCACGTATCATGGGCGACAACACAAAGGCTAATCAGGGTATCTACTGGGGTGCTCGTGGTGGTTCTGCTGGTGTGCTCGCATTTGGTAAGTATGCTGCTGAAGCTTCTATCGGAGGTCAGCTTCCTGCCGACATTCTCCCAGAAGAGGCTCTCCATCTTACTGCTGGTCCTCAGCTCCTCACTTTCAAGAATGCATCTTGGGACTCTGCTTCAGGCAATGTTTATGCAGTGAAGGTTTGCAACGCAGAAGGTGAAGAAATCTTCTCAAAGACAGAAATTACTCCTACAGAGACAATTGGTCAAGGCCCTGCAGACGGCGTCATCACTCTTAGCGAGTTTGAGTTTGAAGTTCCTGAAGATGGTTACTACTATGTACAGTTCGATGGAAATACAGGTTGGGCATGCTGGTTGCTCACTTCATTATCTGTGACAGCAAAACCTGAATCTTCTTCTGGTTACTACAACAAGGCTCTTGCTGACGCTATCGCATCTGCTGAATCTGTTCTTGCTGCTAATGCAGACGAGAAGTATGACGGAGACTCTAAGACGGCTCTCGCTAGCGAAATCGAAAAGCAGAAGAATGCTAAGTACACCAGCCCATCACAGGTTGAGGCTGCTGTGGCTGCTCTCAATGCGGCTGCCAATGCATTGTCAAGCCGTGCTACCAACTACAACGACTTCGTAAACAACTTCGCATCTGCCAAGAGCAAGTATGAAGACCTTGCAGAAAAGTATAAGACTACTGATGTGGCAAAGGCTACAGAAAAGGCCATTGCACAGTATGATAATGTAGATCCTAAGTCTCTCAACGATGCTGAACTTGCTACTGCTGCTGCTGCAGTGAAGAATCTCCCAGGTCTTATCGACAACGTGGTTACTGTGACAGGTATTGTGACTAAGCGTGCTCAGCTTGCAAGCGAATTGGCAGCAAGTGTAGGTGATGAAGAGTCTCTTGATTATCTTGACGCTCTTGCTTCTGACGATACAGGCATCATCAACAATGCCAACATTCGCACTACTGCACAGATCTACTCTCTCCTTGGTGACGACAGAACTGCTCTCGAAGTCTTGAAGGTGGCATCTTACGACACAAGCATTACCAACGAGGATTTTGATGAAACAGATCCAGAGCAGCAGGCTACTCACGACGAGAATGGTCACCCACTCATCGTCAATGGTGTCAACTTCTCAGGCTATGTGAAGAATCCTAACTTCTACACATACCAGACTAACTTCGACGGTGGCTCAATGAGCGAGACTACATTCCCTGGTTGGACATGGGAGCCTGCTAAGTCTGTTGATGATGAAGGCAATGAGACTACAATTGGTTCTGCTAAGCCAGCCAACAACTGGACAAGCACAACTCCAACAGAGACAAATCCTGTTGTCACTGCTGCTCTCAATGCTTATGGTGCTTCTGCAGAGTACAAGATTTCTCAGGTTGTTGAGAATCTCCCTGTAGGTATCTATGACATCATCATTGGTACTCGTACAGGTACAAATACCTATACTCCTGAGGCTGCAGAAGGAGAAGAGGCAGAGTCAATCCTTCAGATTTACAATGCTCAGAATCCTGACACAGGCATTTGGGACAAGTACATCTTCGCTCAGGTGGATGATGAAGAGCCTATGATGGCCCCATTCGCTTATGGTGCAACCAACTTCGAGGGTCTCAACACTTACCTCCGCAAGGTGAAGATCACCAAGCCTGGTCAGAAACTCACTATTGGTGCTGTAGAGAACTACACTTCTGGTTTGGCAGTGAAGGGTGCTGATGCAATGGAATACTGGGATACCAACACTTACGTGAAGAATGCCAAGATCTATTTCGTTAATCCTGATCCAACCTTCGACTATGCTAAGGCTGCCGCAGACCTTAATGCAGAGATTACTACTGACATTAAGAGTTTCGAGGCTCCAGCAGTCAAGACTGGTGCTGCTTACAACCTCTCAGGCCAGAAGGTCGGTGCAGAATACAAGGGCATCGTTATTATCAACGGCAAGAAGATTCTGCGTAAGTAATCATTATCTCAAGTTTGCTTGAGGATGACTAAAGATAAGAACATGAAGTAAAGTTCAATGTTCTATCCACGCAAGTAATTTATTTGCAATCTAACTAAATAGAAGAAGGGGCAAGTCGATAGAGACTTGCCCCTCTTCATTTTTCATATTCTTGGTGCACGGGTTCAGCATCAGACAACGTGAGTTTGATGGAATCCCCATGCTCTGTTCCTGCTATGAGAGGCGAAGTGAAAAGTAAATGTGTGTGTGAATGCAATAGTGTGATTTCCACTCAATTAGCCGTTTTATGTGACCAGAGCATTCTTCGTGCTCCAACGCACCATTGTTCAAGTGCCAATGCACAATGGTTCAAGTGCCCATGAATAATTGTTCGAAGACCAACGAACCATGCGTGCGTTTTTGTCCTTATAAATATCTTCTAAATCCATCGAACTTGCGTGAAAATAAAACAATGTTTCATGCTTGGTCAAAATGCTTTGTTTCCGATTCGTCTCTACGAATAGAGTTTGGCGGCTTCGCTGATGATAAATGATGGACGATAGATTGGTTTTGGATAAAAGCATCTGCATTTCTTTGCCATGTTTGTTTTGCAAAAGAGCAGTTTTTAGATGTTTTTTTTGTTGTTTATATCTTTTTCCCTATCTTTGCACACGATATGAGCGACTTTACGCTCTTAGCTAACTGGCAGGAATGAAACGAAACTTTTTTCTACTAACTATTGTCATTTTTCTTTTGGGTTTTCTTCGCTTGGAAGCCCAGAATGTGCTTTTTTTTACCTCTAAACAAGGTTTGGCGAACTCGCGTGTGCGTAATATCACGGAGGATAGCCGTCGCAATATCTGGATTACTACTCAGAACGGACTGAACCGTTATGATGGTGTGAAGTTGAATTCTTACACCCATCAGGCGGGTAACCCTTACTCGCTCATGTATGACGAGACCACGTGTGTGGTGGACTTTGAGAAGGGGAAGGTGTTGGTTGGCACAGGTGCGGGAGTGCAGGTGTATGACTATGCCACCGACAGGTTTACCACGGTGCCTTTTGTGCGTGAGGGTGGAGATTCTGTGAAGGCACGTGTGGTGAGCATCTGCAAGGTGCGCAAGTCTATCATGGTGTGCTATGCTGGATATGGCTGTGGTGAGTTGCAGAAGGATGAGAATGGCAACTACAGAATCCTTCGCACGGATAAGTACGACACGGATGGCGTGAGTCCTGTGCGTTTCTATGTAGATAAAGGCGGTCAGGTTTGGATGGTGAATGGAAAGGACAACCTGTTTCGCCAGACACTGAATGGCTGGCAGAAGTATCAGCAGTTGCATTATATCAGAAACATGTGTGAGAGTTCGTCGGGCAAATTGTATGTGGGCTCTTACGGGCAGGGCGTGTATGTGTATAACTCAAGACAGGACAGGTTTGATCAAGTAGCCACGAAGGAGGAACTGGGTGGGGCTGTGCTGGCTGTGAGTCCATGGACTGCCGGTCGCATGTTCTTCTGTGTGGATGGTGGAGGTGTGCGTGTGTATGAAGAGCGCACCAAGCAGATAGTGAAGAATACCATCACTGTGAAGGATTTTGACATGAGCACAAGCAACGTGACGGATGCTATCTATGACTCGTTCGGCAATGTGTGGGTGAGCGTGTATATGAAGGGTGTGGTGATGAAACCCATCAATCAGTCGGCCTTTGAGTATGTGGGGCAGAACTCTATCACAAAGAATACGGTAGGAAAGAATTCGGTCTTCTTTATTGCTGGTGCGAAGAATATGGCAGACGGACGAAAGGGCATTTGGGCCGCACCTGACAATGATGGACTGTATCTCCTCTCGGCTGATGGCAAAACCTCTAAGCACTGGAGTGTGGACACCAATCCTCGCATGCCTCATGCCTTCACCTGTATATATGACCCTGCTCCAGCACCTCTGTTGCTGGGTAGTTTCTATGATGGTTTGTGGCAAATGAAGGATGGCAACTTCTCTAATTTGACAAGAGAAATCAATCATATCTTTGACATTAAACCTGCTGAAGAGAAAGACTGCTACTGGGTGGCAACAATGGGTGATGGTATCTATTATTATAATCGTGCTACTGGTGAAATGAAAAACTACAATAACCAGACGGATTATGATGTCATTGGCAACCCTTATGTATATACCATGTTGCTGTTGAAGGATAGGCTTTTTGTGGGTACTGCTGATGGACTTAGGGTATGCTATCCTGGTAAGGACGGGGTGATAGAGAAGAAGAGCACCATTATCCCGAATCATAGTGTGGTGAGACATTTTGCTTTGTCTGCTGATGGCAAGGCGGTGTGGGCTGCCACCAATCAGGGACTGCTGAAGATAGATAGGAATAGTTCAAAGATTGTGAGGACTTTCACCACTGCTGATGGTCTGCCCAATAACAGCATCACTTCTGTGTGTGTGGATGGCAAGGATCTTTGGCTTGGTACTGACTTTGGTTTGTCATGTATGGACACGGAGAAGGAGACCTTTACGAACTTCTTTGCTGATGATGGACTGCAGGACAATGAGTTTAGTCGTGGGGCAGTATTTGCACAGGATGGCAAACTCTACTTCAGCGGTATTGGCGGCATCACTTTCTTTGACACAGAGGCTATGAAGCATTGGCAGGGCAGAAAGCGTAATCTGCGCTTGAGGCTCGTAGATGTGCTGGTGGGCGGTAAGATTGTGCATCAGGGCGACCTTTCAGGCGGTTATGATATTTTGAAGGGCTTGTTGGATGAATGTGAGCGCATAGACTTGTGTAGTTCTGACAACCACTTCACACTTGAGATGTGTGTGGAGGGTTTGTCTAATCAACATGTCACTTATGAATATAGCATAGATGGTGGCCCGTGGATGGATCAGGGTGGAAATAACGACCGTGTCATCTTTGACAATATGCAGCCAGGCACTTATCGTATCAAGTTGAGGGCTAAGGCTTTGGATTTTGTGACGGATGAGCGTGAACTGATAGCAGTGGTGCATTCTGCTTGGCATGCCTCTTGGTGGGCAAAGTTGATTTATCTGCTCTTGTTCTTTGGCATGTGCTGGTTGGCTTATGAGTATGTGAAGCGTCAGGTGAAATTGCGCCGAATCATGAGGAGAAACCGTCAGCAGCGTGAACTGAATGAGGCTCGTATGCAGTTCTTCATGAATATCAGTCATGAGATTCGCACTCCTATGACTTTGATTTTAGCACCTCTGGCCAAACTTATCGGGCGAGATAATGACCCCGAGCGACAGCGCAACTACCGACTGATGAAACAGAATCTGGATCGTATCCTCCGACTTATCAACCAGATGATGGATGTGAGAAAGATTGAGCAGGGCAAGTTCCTCTTGGATTATCAGCGGGTAGATATGGTGGAACTCTTGCAAAACATCTTTGATGTGTTTCAGACGAATGCGCAGAGTCGCAATATTACCTATGTTTTTGAACATGAGGAGGAGCACCTGCATGTATATGTGGATCCTGACAATATGGATAAGATTGTGATGAATCTGCTGTCGAACTCTTTCAAGTTTACACCTGATGGAGGTAGAATCATACTGAAACTGACCTGTAGCGAGGCTGACAGGTTTGAGGTATCAGTGAGAGACACTGGCGTGGGTATCCCCGAGGAAGAGAAGAAGAAGGTGTTTGAGCGTTTCTACTCAGCCCAACACCAGAATGGTTATATAGGTACGGGCATAGGACTGAACTTGACCTCTCTGCTTGTGAGACTGCATAAGGGTACAATTGATGTGGAGGATAATCCTGATGGCAGGGGCGCAATCTTTACTGTCAGGATGCCTGCGGGCGATGAGTCACTGAGGGTGATCAAGCAGGACAGCACAGGTACTGTGGCAGATTCTATGGGAATGAGTGGCGATGAATGCGAGCAGGTGAGCACGGCTTCGTTGCTTTCTTACGACAAGCCTGCCGACACGCATCACAAGAATACTCTTCTGGTGGAGGATGATGAGGCTATTCGTCAGTATGTGGAGAGTGAACTCTCTGCCGACCTTGTGGTGACAACTTGTGGCAATGGACAGGAGGCATGGGACTATATTGTGGCTCATCCCAACAAGGTGGACATTGTGATTAGTGATATTATGATGCCTGTGATGGATGGAATGACGTTTTGTCAGAAGTTGAAGTCCAACTTCACTACTAATCATATTCCAATCGTGTTGATGACGGCTTTAGGCAGTGATGCTGACCGCATTGCTGGTATCACAAATGGTGCAGATGCCTATGTGTCAAAACCTTTCAATATAGATGTGCTCAAGACAACCGTTGTGCAACTTCTGAAGACTCGTCTGCTCTTGCAGGGCAAGTATCATGGTGATAAGCAGCAGGAGGAGAATATTGATAAGATAGAGATTGAATCTCCTGATGAACATCTGATGAAACGTGTGATGAAGGTCATCAACGAGAATATGGACAATCCAGAACTTTCAGTGGAGGTGATAGCCGACAAGGTGGGTATCAGCCGTGTGCACTTCTATCGAAAGATGAAGGATTTGACAGGGCAAGCACCTCGTGATTTCGTGAAATATGTTCGCTTGAAAGAGGCTGCCCGCTTGCTTTCGGAGAAGGATCTGGACATCACAGGCGTGAGTGTGGCTACAGGCTTTAAGTCTCTCTCTGCATTCTCCACGAGTTTCAAGGCATTGTTTGGACTGACACCAAGTGAGTGGGTCAAACAGCATGAATAAGTGCTGGAAAGTGAAGAGTGAAGAGTGGAAAAGACAATGTTTCTGGTAAGGGCATGTCTTTTCCGCTCTTCACTTTTGTTCTTCACTCTTCACTTGAAATATATCCACGCAGTTGCCTCCACCATTACTTCTTCCCTGAGAGGTGACAAATACGTATTTCCCGTCTGCGGAGATGTCAAGACCTACAGGATAACTATCTACAGAGATAGAGGTGAGTGCCTGCATGGACTGGGCATCAATCACATAGAGGGAACTGCTATTGTTGCAGGCTGCAAAGATGAGGCGATTGTTGGGCGACATCTCGATGGTACGAGCTCCTGCACCTACCTTGCAGTTCTGCCAGCCAGATAGAGTGGCGGTCTTGTTGGCAGAGGACTTGAGTGTGGGAATGGTGGAGAGGAAGGTGCTGAGTGGTATCTTCTGCACATAGCCATCACGATTGATGCTGAGGTAGAGATGGTCTCCTCGGATGATGAGATGGCGCAGGTTGGGCATCATGCCTGTGATGCGACCTAAGTATTCCATGGTGTGGAGGTCCACCACAGCAATACCACCAGTGCCGGCCATGCAACCCACGAGCAGATAGTGGTTGTCTGGGGTGAAGGCTGTGCCTCGGAGGCAATGACCACTATTGTTGTCACGATCCACTTGGCGGGTGAGGCTGAAATTGAGTTTCAACTTCTGGTCAATGATAGCCATGTTGGTGTAGTGCCAATCGAAAGGGTTTTCACTTTCAATATTGATGATGCCCACAGTGTTGTCACCCCATTGTGAGATTGCCACGTATTTGCCATCGAGCGAAGTGGCAATCATCTTAGGCAGAGGGCCTGTATCCATGAGTCGGATAATAGAATCTGTATGTGTGTCGATGATAGCCACGGCAGAAGGGTCTTGGGCATTGATGTCGTAGCTGCGGCGATAGTAGGGTATCCAGAGATAGCGTCCTCTGTGAGAGAAGGTGCTTTCCACTGGTTTGCCATAGAAAGAACCCCAACCACCAAAAGGTGAAGCAGGATGGTTGGCGTCGGGTAAATGGTGGGTGAATGTATAGAAGGGTGTGGCATTGCCTAAAAGCACGGTGTCGGCATCGGTGAATTCATGATGAATCACTTTCAGCTTCTCGTTGGTCTTGAAGTCATACACTACTGTGGTTGCTCCCTCAAGGGAATTGACATAGTATTTGGTACCATTGGGGTGCATGTTTACAGACTTGGGAGAATTGATGTCCTTGTCGGCTGTGTCCTCGTCGGATGGATCGTAATATTGCTTTTTGGCGATTAGTTCAATGGAGAGTGAACTGTCGGCTGTGAACACCTTTGTGCCAATAGATGGGTGCACAATAGTCTGAGCAGAGAGTGTCAGCGAACAGATGGAGAACAGGGTGAGAAGCGTTCGTTTCATGTCAATTTATTTCAATGTGTGATAAGTGACTTTGTAGATATTGACTGCATTGCCGCCACCCTTGCCAGAACGACCTTGGGAGGTGACAAGCGCATATTTGCCATCTTTGGATAGATCCAGCCCTACTGGGTAACTGTCCACAGGAATGGAGGTGAGGACTTTCATGGTAAGAGCATCTACCACATAGAGTTCACTGCTGGAGTTGCATGCGGCAAAGATGTATTTTCCTGAAGGAGAAAGTTCGATGGTACGAGCCCCTCCGCCTACTTTTACACTTTTGAAGCCAGAGAGAGTACCTCGCTTGTTGGACATCTTTGAGATGGCTTCGAGAACGCTCTTGAAGGCAATCTTCTGTACATAGCCTGCATTGTTGATGCTGAGGTAGAGGTAACCGTTCTTCAAGATGAGGTGGCGCACATTGGCCATCATGCCTTGAAGGCGGCCAAGATACTCGGACTTGTGGAGGTCGATAACAGCAATGCCACCACCGCCACCCATGCATCCTACAAGGAGGTAGTGATTGTCAGGGGTGAACACAGTGCCACGGAGGGCATAACCACTGCCGTTGTCACGATCAACAGCATGGGTAAGGCTGAAGTTGAGGTTGAGTTTGTAATCGACGATGTGGCAGGCTTTGTGCTTCCACTCACGAGGATTGGGACTGGAGATGTCGATAATGCCTACGGTGTTGTTTCCCCAATGTGAGATGGCCACATATTTGCCATCGGGCGAAGTGGCAATCATCTTGGGGAGCGGGCCAGTTTCCATGAGACGGATAATCTTGTCACTTTGTGTATCAATGATTGCTACAGCAGAGGGGTCTTGAGCATTGATGTCATAACTGCGTCGATAGTAAGGAATCCATAGATAACGACCTTTGTGGGTGAAGGTGCTTTCCACTGGTTTGCCATAGAAAGAATTGAGATGGTCATTCTCATAGTGCGTGAAAGGGTAGAGGTCAGAAGGTGCGCTCCAGAGGTGAGCGTCTTTCTTTTGGTCGAACACATGCTTGATGACTTTCAGCTTGTTGTAGGTCTGCATGTCATAGACTACTGTTGTAGCCCCTTCAAGGGAGTTCACATAGAACTTCTTACCGTTGGGGTGCACATTGATGGATTTTGGAGAGTTGATGTCTGCATCGGCTGTGCTTTTGTCTCCAGGGTTGAAGTACTGTTTCTTGCCCACAAGTTCCAAAGAGATGCGTTTGTCTGGTGACTGGACTGTTTCGCCTATTTGGGGATGCACAATCTGTGCCTGTATGGCAGAAGCAATCAGCAGCACATAGAGAAGAATGGTGAATTTACGCATGACAGATAGAGTTTGGATATAAATGAGAGAGGATTAAATAGAAATTGTAGTGAATATAAATTACAAAGGTAAGGCTTTAAAATGAGGAACAAGGAAAGAAGGGTGAAGATTTTTACCATTTGACGTGTTTTTTATAGAAATTCTTCAATATTTATGTTCATAAGCCTCAAATCCTCATTTTTTTTTGTATCTTTGCACTTGTATAGGTTATACAACAAATTGTATTTCAAGAAAGAAAACTTCATGCATAGATATATCAAATTCATCTTGTCCGTCTTTGTTTTCATGTGTTGTACCTTGTTGCATGCACAGGACACAAGTAAGGCATATTATAATGCTGTGCCAGATAGTTATAACTTCTGGTTTTATCGTCCAGAGGAGGATGAGGGTGATGGCGTGCATCGTCCCTTGCTCATCTTCTTACATGGTGCAAGCTTGTGTGGTCGCAATCTGGCAAACGTGAAACGCTATGGTCCAATGGAGGCTCTGAAACGAGGACGTGCTATCGACTGCTACATCTTGGCTCCTCAAAACCCTGGTGGTTCTTGGAGTCCGCAGAAGATTATGAAGTTGATAGAGTGGGCAGAGAGCAGGTATAATGTAGATAAAGACCGCATCTACTGCTATGGCATGAGTCTGGGTGGTTATGGCACACTCGACATGTGTGCAACCTATCCAGATGTGATTGCTGCAGGTATGGCGATGTGTGGAGGTGCAACAGTGAAGGACATGAGTGGCTTGTCAAAATTGCCGATGTGGATTGTGCACGGAACGGCTGATACTGCTGTGCCAGTGTCAGCTTCAGACCGAGTGGTGGAGGCTATCGAGAAGACGGGTGACTCCTCTCGCTTGATTTATACACGTATGAAAGGTGTGAATCATGGCCGCTTGGCTCGTATCTTCTATTGTTATCAGACCTATGATTGGATGTTCTCTCATTCACTGAAGGATGAAGACCGTGCCATCAACCGTGACTTTGAGATAACCAACCAACTTTTGAACGATGCCTATAAAGATTTAGGACGCAATGCTAACTTTGCCTCTTATGATTAGGGGCAGAGTGGGGGCACTATATCAGGCTTTGAATGAAATGTTAGAATAAAAATCTATTAATAATATAGTTTTTTAGTAAGTTAAATAAAAACCTAAAACTATTAAACCTTTATTACCAACCCAATGAAAAAGATTCTTCTTTTATCCTCATTCTTTCTTTCTATCTTGGCGGTGCAGGCGCAGACAGCCAAGGAAGAGATTTATGCCGATATTTTGAAGTCGAGCTCAAACCACATGGCTTATCAAGCCCCAACCCAACCTTTAACTAAGTCGCCCAAGGGCTACGAACCTTTCTACATGACACACTATGGTCGTCATGGATCTCGTTGGCTTCTCAACGACCATGAATATCAAAATGTGATCAAACCTCTTCGTAAGGCTAAAGAAGAAGGGATACTCACGGCTCTTGGTCAGGAGACGCTGGAGAAGATGGAGCGTTTTTACCCTTGCACATTGGGGCGATTGGGCGAACTAACCGATATTGGTGAGATTCAGCACCATGGTATTGGCAAACGCATGACTCAGAACTTCCCAAAGGTCTTTAGTGGTAAGAAAGCAGAGGTGGATGCACGAAGTACAGTGGTGGTTCGTTGCATCATGAGTATGGTGGCAGAATGTGAGGAAATCACTGCATTCAATCCTGAACTGAAGATGCACAATGATGTGAGCCAGTCTTATCAGTGGTATCTGAATCATAACCTCTATCCGATGCTTCATGAGGCAGGACGTGATAGAGGTAGAATAAACTGGGAATACCAGCAGAAATATACACATCCAGAGCGGTTCTGCCGTGCGCTCTTCACGGATGAGAGCTACTGGAGGGACGAGAAGTTCAAGGCAGCAGACTGGATGCGTCAGGTGTTTAGTGTGACAACAAACATGCAGAGTCATGGATGTGGTGAGGATATGTGGAATCTCTTCACCAAAGAGGAGGCGTATGATTTGTGGAAGATTGTGAACATCGACTGGTATCTGGGTTATGCCAATGCACCTCAGACAGGTGGTTTGATGCAATATAACCAGACCGAATTGTTGCGCAATATGATTCAGACTACTGACACGGTGCTGGCCAGCAAGACTTACTCTAATGGTGCCGCATTGCGTTTCGGCCATGAAGTGTGTGTGTTGCCATTGGCTTGTTTGATGGAACTTGATAGTTGTGGTCGTGCAGTGGAGGACTTGGACCGCTTGGAGGACTATTGGGTAAACTTCCGCATTTATCCTATGGCTTGCAACATCCAATTGGTGTTCTATCATTCTAAAAAGAAAAAAGCCAATGCTCCTATCTTGGTGAAAGCATTACTGAATGAGAAAGAGGCTACTCTGCCTGTCAAGACAGATCAGTATCCATACTATAAGTGGGATGATCTTCGTGCTTATTACATGCAGAAGATGGAGGCTTTTGATGAGAAACTAAAGGCGTGGGAGGAAAAGAACAAGAAAAAATAAAAGTCTTTGTTCCCATTCTCCCTGCATGAGGAGATGCCTCATTTGGGTGAGGGCGGCATCTGAATGCCATAAGGCTTCCGAATGTATAACATGTACTTAGTTGCAAACAATCATAGTAGGAGAGAACCCTTTCGGTTCTCTCTTCTTAAATGAAATCATAGATGAACTATATCGATTTCGCATCGCAGGATGAAATCTTCTCTTCTAAAGTGGCGGAAGAGCAGGATGTACATAATCATGAGATGAATTTAGTCTGGCGCTTTGTGTCAAGTACCAATGTGAGTGTATTTCTGACAGGAAAGGCAGGAACAGGCAAGACCACCTTTCTGTGTAAACTAAGAGAAATGTCTCCCAAGCGTATGGTGGTGCTGGCGCCTACGGGTGTGGCAGCAATCAATGCACAGGGACAGACAATCCACTCTTTCTTTCAGTTGCCTTTTGGACCGATTGTTCCAGGCATGAAGATGGGTGAGGATCGCTCACGCTATAAGATGAGCAAGGAGAAGAAAAACCTGATCAAAACATTAGATTTGCTGGTGATTGATGAAGTCTCAATGGTGAGATGTGATGTGTTGGATGCCATAGACCAAGAACTGAGGAAATATAAAGATAGAAACAAACCCTTTGGAGGCGTGCAACTCTTGCTGATTGGTGACCTTCAGCAGTTGGCTCCTGTTGCTCAGGAGCGTGAGTGGAGTCTGTTGTCTCCCTACTACAATACGCCATATTTCTTTGGTAGCAGGGCTTTGCAACAGATTCAGTATGTGACCATAGAACTGAAGCATATCTATCGCCAACAGGATGTGTCGTTTATAGATGTGCTGAACAGGATTCGCACAAACAGGATGGACGCTTCTGTGCTTTCCGCTTTGAATGCGCGTTATCAACTTGATTTTGAACCTCCAGAAGATGAGGACTGGATTCGCTTGACCACACATAACCGTATGGCACAATCCTATAACAGCCAGAAACTGGAGGCTCTGAAAAGTGAGAAGATGAAGTTTGTGGCAGAGGTGAGTGGTAACTTTCCTGAAAACAGTTATCCTGCAGATGACGAACTTGTGCTGAAGAAAGGGGCACAGGTCATGTTTATCAAGAATGATCCCACTCCTGCCAAAGAATACTACAATGGTAAGATTGGTGTGGTGAAAGGTATGGTATGGAATGAGGAGGATGAAAAGTATCGTGTGGTGGTGCATTGCAAGGAGGACGACAAGACCATCTATGTGCCTCAACTGGAGTGGGAGAATACGAAATATGTGATTGACCCCGTAACGAAGGATATACGTGAGGAAGTGGAAGGTGTCTTCAAACAGTATCCACTTCGCTTGGCTTGGGCTATCACGGTACATAAAAGCCAGGGCTTGACATTTGACCGCGCTGTGCTGGATATAACTGATTCATTCACTCACGGACAGGTGTATGTGGCATTAAGTCGCTGTCGCACACTGGAAGGAATGGTGCTGGCTCGTCCCTTGTCTGCAGGTTCTGTCATCACAGATTCTTCAGTTAATGCTTATATAGACAAGGAACTGATGGAGGCTCGGCAAGCAGAGGGGAAATTACCACAGATGATGTATGAGTACTATTACTCTCTGCTCAACGAACTCTTTGACTATCGTCTGCTCAAGAATGAGATGGAGCATTTCTACAAGGTCGTGGCTCAATACTTGGAGGATTCCTATCCTGTTCTCCATGAGTCACTTCAGAAAGCCCTGCCGTTGGTTGATAAGGAGATTGTAGATGTGTCGATGAGATTTCAGTACCAATATGCTACACTGATGCAGCAGAGTGATGGCAACTTCTCGTTAGACCATAGACTGCAGGAAAGACTCATGGCAGCCATGACCTATTTTGGAGAAAAACTGCATGAGCATCTTGACCCCGTGATAGCACTGACCAAGGTGGCTATCAATAATAAAAAGACCAATACATTATATAATAATGCGCTGGATGCGTTTACCTTGCGTTATAAACTGAAGGTAGGCATCATTGCCAGACTGAAAGAGGAAGGCTTTTCTGTGCGTGGCTATCTGCGTGCAAAGGCTCAGGCGGCACTTGATGAAGTGGAGATAGATGAGGAGGCGACGAAGAAGGCGAGGAAGAGAAAAGCCAAGGATACCCAAGTGGAAAAAACGCCCAAGGTGGATACGAAACTCCAGACATTCAAGCTCTATCGCGAGGGAAAGAGTATGAAGGAGATTGCAAAGGAGCGTTCGCTCACAGAGGGTACGATAGCCTCTCATCTGGCTTATTTCATGGAAAAGGGTGAAGTGAAGCTTAGCAATGTGGTGAGCACGCAACATCAGAAAATCATTCAAGGCATCATCCGATCTTTCAGTGGGGCTTATACAATCACTGATGTGAAGAATCTTCTCCCTGCAGATTATAGTTATGCTGAAATAAGGCTTGTGATAGCAGATATGAATAAATCGTGACATCTGAATTGTACGCTCTTGAGCTCTTCTGTTCTTCAATCTTGCACAAAAAGATAAAAAATGTTTCATTTATTTTGTATTATGTGTGATTTACACTAACTTTGCAATTCGTATGGCAACACTGATGGATGTATGGAAGAAATCATTCGCTCTTGCTGACCACGAACTCGAACAGTCACGAACTTAATTAAAAAAGCAAAAGATATGGAACAATTAGACTGGTCAGGCCTTGGCTTTGGCTATCATAAGACAGATTACAACGTACGCTGTTACTATCGTGACGGCAAATGGGGCGAGATTGAAGTGTGTTCAGAAGAGACAATTCCTCTTCACATGGCGGCTACATGTCTTCACTACGGACAAGAGGCTTTTGAAGGTCTGAAAGCCTACCGTTGTCCTGACGGCAAGGTACGAGTGTTCCGTAGCGATGAGAATGCGGCTCGTCTTCAGAGCACATGCCGTGGTATTCTCATGCCAGAACTTCCTACAGAGAAATTCAATGAAATGGTGGACAAGGTGATTCGTCTCAATGAGCGATTCATTCCTCCATACGAGACGGGCGCAACACTCTATGTGCGTCCATTGCTCATTGGTACAAGTGCTCAGGTAGGTGTGCATCCAGCCACAGAGTATCTCTTCATCATCTTTGTCACTCCTGTTGGTCCATACTTCAAGGGAGGCTTCTCTTGCAACCCTTATGTAGTCATTCGTGAATTTGATCGTTCTGCACCTCTTGGCACAGGTATTTACAAGGTGGGTGGAAACTATGCTGCATCTCTCCGGGCTAATCAGTTGGCTCATGAGTTGGGCTATGCTTGTGAGTTCTATCTCGATGCAAAAGAGAAGAAGTATATGGATGAATGTGGTGCTGCTAATTTCTTTGGTATCAAGAACAACACTTATGTGACTCCTAAATCCACATCCATTCTCCCTTCCATCACTAATAAATCTCTCATGCAGTTGGCGGAAGACCTTGGCATGACAGTGGAGCGTCGTCCAATTCCTGAAGAGGAGCTTGCCACCTTCGAGGAGGCTGGTGCATGTGGCACAGCTGCTGTCATCTCTCCAATCAGCAAGATTGATGATCTCGACACAAAGCAGAGTTTCGTTTTCTCAGAGGATTGCAAGCCTGGTCCATGGTCTACTAAGTTATACAATCTCCTCCGAGGCATTCAGTATGGCACTGAGCCAGACAAGCACGGATGGACTCGTGTGGTGATTGACTGATAATCAATAAAGACTTATATTATACACTAACAGAATAATTATGAAACCTACGCTTTTCCTTTTGGCTGCAGGAATGGGAAGCCGCTATGGCGGTTTGAAGCAGCTTGATGGTCTTGGACCAAACGGTGAAACTATTATGGATTATTCCATCTATGACGCTATCCAAGCAGGATTTGGCAAAATCGTATGGGTCATCCGTAAGGACTTTGAAGAGCAGTTCCGCACACAAATCCTCTCCAAGTATGAGGGTGTGATTCCATGCGAACTCTGTTTCCAGAGCATAGACAGCCTTCCTGATGGCTTTAAGTGTCCAGAGGGACGTGAGAAACCTTGGGGTACTAACCACGCCGTTCTTATGGGTAAGGATGTGATCAAAGAGCCTTTCGCAGTGATTAATTGCGATGACTTTTATGGTCGTGACGCTTTCATGTCTATTGGTCAATACCTCACCAACCTTCCTGAAGGCTCTAAGAACAAGTACGCTATGGTGGGCTTCCGTTGTTGCAACACGCTTTCAGAGAACGGTTCGGTGGCTCGTGGTGTCTGCATGTATGATGAAAAACGTCATCTCGTAGATGTGGTGGAGCGCACAGAGGTTCTGCGTCAGGCAGACAAGGGCAATGCCATCTGCTACAAGGATGAGCAGGGTGAGTGGACTCCTCTGGAAGAGAACACACCTGTCAGCATGAATATGTGGGGCTTCACACCAGACTACTTCGACTATAGCGAGGCTGAGTTCAAGGAGTTTCTCTCTGATCCTAAGAACATGGAGAACCTCAAGGCAGAGTTCTTCATTCCTCTGATGGTGAACAAACTCATCAAGTCTAATGCTGCTACAGTAGAGGTGCTCGACACCACTTCTGTCTGGTTTGGCGTGACTTACGCAGCAGACCGTCAGGCCACAGTAGAGCGTATCGCTAAACTGGTGGCTGATGGTGTTTATCCAAACAAATTGTTCTGATCTCATGTTTTGAACTAATCTTTACATTTACAATAGAAGCGTGTCGGGTGCTTGGTGCATCTGACACGCTTCGCTTTTATTCGTATGTGATATGGAAAACAGATGACTTGTTCTTGTGCCTCCATTCCTTGTTTCTCATGGATTGATACCATATAACGGAGGATAATTAATGACAGATTGTGAAAAAGTAGATAAAATATTTGTTGTGTATGCCACAAAGCACCTATCTTTGTAATGCTGAATTGTAAAATCACCCCCTAAGAACAATCTATATGTACCGATAGGATGATAGCATGCGAAATGAGACCGAGAAGTGACATGTCAAATTAAAACGGAATAGTTATGAGAAGATTACTAAGTAGCACAGAGCAACGCTGTAAGGTTTGTCTAAAGAGAAGTTCTATGCTGGCTGTATTTATGGTCTTGCCATTTGTGGTGTCAGCACAAGAGAAAGTAGAAGCCCGCGTAGGTGCAGATGTGGTTTCTAATTATATTTGGCGTGGTCAGGACTTGGGTGCGGCGGCTGTTCAGCCTTCCATGAAAATCTCTTACAAAGGTCTTAACCTTGATGCCTGGGGATCATGTGGCATAGTGAACCGTGATGACACAAAGGAGTTGGATCTCACGCTTGCTTATTCCATAGGTGGATTCACGATTGGTGTGACAGATTACTTCTGTGTGGCGGGTGAAGAAAATTGCCCTACCAGATATTTTCTTTACGATGCTCACGAGACAGCCCACGTGTTTGAGGTCAATGTAGGATATGATTTTGATGTCTTGTCCTTCAACTGGTACACGAACTTTGCAGGGGATGATGGTGTGACTCGTTCGGGCAAGCGAGCCTATTCTTCTTACTTCGAGTTGGGCGTTCCTTTCAAGTTGGGAGGGCTGGATTGGAACTTTACAGCAGGTGCTGTTCCATTTGTTTCCGACTTCTATGCTGATGCTAATGGGTTTGCTGTGACCAATATGGCACTTTCCGCCAGTAAGGAAATCAATATCACACCAACCTTCTCTGTCCCTTTGTTTGGCACAATCTCTGCTAATCCGAGTACACAGAATATCTATTTTACAGCGGGTGTGACCTTCTAAGTGCGCACACATACACCTCGATTATCAATGAATTCTTATGGATTTGTGATTCTGGCGCAAGTCCGATAAGTATCTCTTTCCCTCCCTGCCTTTTCTGTTGGGAAGGTCAGATAAAAGTATATGTGTGCGAGTGTGAAATAGCAGTTATCCCCTGTCGTGTGACACATCTAAAGATTGAAGCATTGTTCGTGCTCCAATGAACAATGCTTCAATGGTCAATGAACAATGCTTCAAGTGCCAACGAACAATGCTTCAATGCCCCATGAACCATGCGTGCGTTTTTCACTCAAAAGCATGGTGTTATGTGGTATCCACAAATCATTGTTTTTTGAATGAGATATGTGGATTCTTGTGGCTGAGGGTAATGTTGTTCACATTCCCGTAAGAGTCGTCCAACGGCAGAACCTTCCAGCATCTCTTTGCCCGTCTTCAGCCAAAGTCAAAAACCCATTGTATTGCGCCATGAATTTTGATAAAAAACGAAAGAGGGAAGTATGATTGATGTGCCAACCATCGTGATCAACTGTTTCATCTTCTGAATTCAACGAATTCATGTTGTTAATCATCATGTTTAGATTCCTGAACAATCATACTTGTGCCTATTTGAGAAGATACTTTTGACCATTCACAATGACAATTCCCTTATAGTTCTTGTCCACGCATTGTCCCGCAAGATTGTAGATGACATCAGATTTCTCTGTCATTGATGGCAGGTCTTGGACTGTCTCTATTCCTGTTGTTTTCTCCTTCTCGATAGAAGCGTGGCGAAGGGCTGAACGTACTGCATAGAAGGCAGGTTTCTTTCCCAATCCTGCATCATAGAGTAGAGGACTGGAACTACTGCGCCAGCTGTCGTTGTCTTTCAATCCCCAAATGACGAGGGCATGGCAGTTGTCATTTTTGAGCATGATGTCAGTGATGACACGGTAGTTGCGTGCCTGCTCTTCCAGATTGCTTGCTGTTGTGGAAGAAATGCCCATGTCCAATTCGGTGATGATGCATTTCAGCCCTGCTTCTCCAAATCGCTCAATGGTTTTGGCCAGTTTCACAGAGTCCACATCACCTACAGAGAAGTGGCACTGCAAGCCTACACCATCAATAGGGATATTGTCTGCCTTCAGGCGCATGGCAAGATTGTAGAATGCTACAGACTTGGCTTTTCCCTGCAACTCCACATCGTAGTCGTTCAGATAAAGTTTGGCGTCGGGGTCTGCCTCATGTGCATATACAAAGGCTGAATCGATATAATCTTCTCCGATAGCGCGCATCCATACGCTCTGGCGGAGGTCATATCCTTCGGGATTGGTTCTCACGGTGGTCTGGTCATCGTTCAGACATTCGTTCACCACATCCCATTCTTTCACTTTTCCCTTGAAATGCTTCACCACATTGGTGATGTGGCTCTTCAGTATTTGCAGGGCTTCTTCACGGCTCCAGTTCTGGTCGTTCTTCTTGCCATCACTGGAAACCCATGTGGGAAGTTGGGAATGCCATGCCAGGCAGTGACCTCTCATGCTCATGTTGTGTCGCTGTGCATAACTCACAAGGTTGTCGGCTGCCCAATAGTTGAAAGAACCACGTGAAGGTTCTAAGGCATCCCACTTCATTTCGTTTTCTGCCACAAGCATGTTGAACTGTTGTCCAACCTCTCTGGTCTCTGCCAGTGCTTCGTTGGTGATGTCGTTTTTCCATGTGGAGATGGCTGTGCCAATAAACTTGTCATTGTTTTTGGCATATTGACGCAAAGTGGTCATGTCTGTCGCGTCGTTCACTCCGTCGTCGTAGAAAGCACCCATGTGCTCTTTTTCCTCAGGGCTTTCATCTGGGTCTTCTGCTTGAGTCTCTTGGTCCTTGAATGAAACAAGGCGCAGTTTTACAGTGTAGTTCTCGTCTTCCTCGCTTTCCACCAATTCCCAAGTATATTTCTCTGGCTTCTGTAGGTTAAAGCACCAATCTCCTGTGCCCTTGCTTTTTGCCGTGAGCAATGTGAATTCGTCACCCACCTTCACTCCTGCGTCTTCCTCAAGATGAATGGAGATGAGGGGCATCTTCTTGCTGGTGGAGAAGTCTTGTGTCATATTATAATATTTCACCGCACCGTTCACCTTCAGTTGATCGTATTGCGTGTCGGACGCAATGTCAAAGTGTAGCACAGAGGCAGGCCTGACATAGAGATGGGTGTTGGCAGAAGTGGAGACGTAGTTTTGTAGCGTTAAAGTGCCAGTGTGCTCGTCGCCTGGGTTGATGGTGCCATAATTATCAACTGTGCCACCAATACTGCCCGTGCCTCCTAAGATGCCGTTTTGGAAAACGAAAGCAATGGCCTCGTTCTCATCAGGCTTTGCCCCTAAAGCCCCTCTCATTCCTCTGCTTTTGGCTTCTGCTACATCATTCATGGCAAGAACAGTTCCTTCCAGCACTCGGAGCGTGCCTGTCAGGTAGTTCTCGTTGCCTGTAATGCGGTAAGTGCCTTTCCCCTCCTTGATGATACCTACGGGATGTGTGTCGCTGTAGCTTGGTGGAGCAATCGTGCCTGCCAAGGTTGCGTCTGTGCCCAGATAACCCACAAGGAAATATGCGGCTCTTGTGTTCTTCTTCATGTAGCCTTGTATGATAGATCCCTCTTCCGTGTTCAGTTCGCCAATACGGAAGCCTGCGCCATTCGTGTTGGCTTCACAACAGATGGTAGCACCTTTGTGAAGTGTCACATAACTGTTCTGCATGGAATTGTTCACCTTGCCAGACCTCACGGCGTCTTCCACATTCTCTGGAGAAAAGGACTTGCCTCCATGAGCCATCACAACACCATAGAAACCTGCTTTAGATGAGTTCTCGGGGAAGGGGAAGATGTGGATGTTTCCCTTGAAGCCACTCCAATTAGGCCAAGTCGCTCCTTTTGAAGTGCCAAGGTAGCATCGTTCGCCACCTGCATAGAGGTTCATCGTGCCAGTTCCTGTCACGGTAGAACTAAAATAACAGTAGCGCGCCATCTTCACATCACAGGTTTTTCCTGCTCCTATATAGATGTTTTCACTATAAGAGATGTAGTTTTTGTCAGTATTGTCACCACTGATGTCGATTGTTTGATCTTGTGCCCCGGCGTGTGCCATGAATAGGGGCAGTATCATTGTTAGTAATTCTTTTTTCATGATTGTTGTTATTATTCTGTTGCAAATATACGCCAAACTATTGATATGACAAAATATTTTCTGTTTGGGGTATAAAGAAAAAGCCAAGTTGAGAAAACTCAACTTGGCTTTTATGGTTGGGATACCTGGGCTCGAACCAAGAATAACAGGACCAGAATCTGTTGTGTTGCCAATTACACCATATCCCAATTTTTTATTGTAACAATTGTTCGGATGAGCACCCCTCTTCCTGAATTGCGATGCAAAGGTAGTATATTTTTGACTTATAGCCAAACATCTGGGGAGTTTTTTTGAAAAAAGTTGTGTTTTCTTTGCAGGAAGAGGCTTCTGATGAAACACTTGGGGAGAAAAAGAGGGTATATTTGGCTGAATGGGAGAAAAATCTTATCTTTGCAAACGGAAAGAATTAAGACATGGATAAACTGATTTTCATAAGTAATGATGATGGTTTTGATGCTGAGGGCGTCAAACAATTGGCTGAGATGGCAAGAGCGTTTGGTGATGTGTTTGTGGTGGCTCCTGATGGGGGAAGAAGTGGTGCAAGCATGAGTATTAGCAGTCACGACCCTGTTCGCAACACGTTTGTGATGCAGAAAGATGCTACAGATACTTTGGGCAGTCTGACAGTGTGGGCTTGTTCTGGCACACCAATTGACTGTACCAAGATGGCATTTGAGAAACTGTTGCCACGTCGTCCAGATCTTGTGTTGGGTGGAATCAATCATGGTGACAACTGTGCTGTGAACGCTCATTATTCAGGCACGATGTCAATTGCACTGGAAGGATGTATCAAGCATGTGCCTTCTATTGCTTTCTCAAGTGGCAGGGTTGCGGAGGATGCAGATTTCAGTTATATGAAGGAGTGGGTGCAAAAATTCATTGACATGGTGCTCCGAGAGGGTTTGCCAGATGATACTTGCCTGAATGTGAATGTGCCGGATGTCACTCCATTGAAGGGTGTGAAGGTCTGCAAGATGGGTATGGGCGATTGGTATGAGGAATGGCAGGAGCGAGATCACCCCAGAGGTGGCAAGTATTACTGGATAGCAGGCTATTATGCTCCTCACAATACAGATGATGTGGAAAGTGACACGTGGGCATTTGAACATGGATATGTGGCTGTCACTCCTCTTCACCTTGACATGACAGATTATAAAACCAAAGAAAGCCTGAAGAGAGTTTTTGGATGTGAATGACACATTATTAATATAATAGTGACACATTAATAATATAATAGGGTATTAGAAGACAACCGTGCGATATTATCTGATAGCGGGAGAGGCGTCTGGCGACTTGCATGCCTCTAACTTGATGGCGGAACTCAAGCGGAGAGACGATGCGGCAGAGTTTCGGTTCTATGGTGGCGACAAGATGGCTGCTGTGGGAGGGACGCTTGTGAAGCATTATCGTGAATTGGCTTATATGGGCTTCATTCCTGTGTTGATGCACTTGCCTCAGATATTGAAGAACATGAGACAATGCAAGGCTGATATAGCCGAATGGAAGCCTGATGTGGTTGTTTTGGTGGATTATCCAGGCTTCAATCTCGATATTGCGGCGTTTGTTCGTGCAAGAGGTATATGCAAGGTCTATTACTATATCAGTCCTAAGATATGGGCATGGAAGGAATACCGTATCAAGAATATCAGGCGTGATGTGGATGAACTGTTCTCTATTTTGCCGTTTGAGGTGAAGTGGTTTGAGGAGCGTGATTATAAGGTGCATTATGTGGGTAATCCTTGTGTGGATGCTGTGGAGAAATGGAAACGTGAAGAGGCACAGGAAAGTCAGCAGGAGGCTAAGCGTGATGGAAAGAGGCAAATTGCGATATTGGCGGGAAGCCGGCGGCAAGAAATCAAGGACAACCTGCGGATGATGGTGGAGAGTGCCGCTGCATTTAAGGATTACCATATCGTGATAGCAGGTGCGCCCAATATAGATGAGGCTTATTACCATGACTATCTACCCAAGGATGTGGAAGTGGAGATTCGGTTTGGTCAGACTTATCAGATTCTGAAGGATTCGGTGGCTGCTTTGGTCACTTCGGGAACAGCAACGCTCGAAACGGCAATATTGCGAGTTCCTCAGGTGGTGTGTTATGCCATGCCGTTGGGTAAGTTGGCTTCATGGCTGAAAAGTAAAATCTTAAAGGTGAAATATGTCTCATTGGTCAATTTGGTGGTGGATAGGGAGATCGTGCAAGAACTGGTGGCTGATCGTATGACAAGAACCAATATCATTCACTATCTGGGCAGTATTCTTCCTGGAGGGGAGGCACGTCAGCAGATGCTGGATGACTATGAGGAGATGAACAGTCTGCTGGGTGGAGAAGGTGCGAGCAGAAGGGCTGCCGAGGAAATGCTAAGGCTCTTGAAGGCAGATAAAGAGAGAATGGACAAGAGTCTATTAGATGAAGAGGTCAATTAAAATTCTTAATTAAAGATATGTTAGGAACATCAAATAACTTCAAGCCCTCCTATACAAAAGAGGATTTACAAGAGTTGGAGGAATGGTTTAAGGCTCACCCTTATCACGGTGAGATGGAAATGTCTGGCGGTGGTATCCGTATGAGTGATGTGGGCAGTTCTGTAGAAAGGCTTTTGGAGGTTGCCGAGGTGGGTGGCGTGGAGAACAGAACCTATGCTGGTACTGTCAATATGCTGTATGCCATCAGAGACCAGTTGCTTGCTCAGGGTAAGGTGAAAGAATAAAGCAATCAAACCCGAATAGGTCATTGAAGCATTGTCCCATTCCTTTTTCCCTAATGAACGTCATAGGAGAATCTCTATTGTGTTGGGTTGATCATCAATAATTGAGACAATTGAGATAAGGTAAATACCCCCTTACAACAATTATTCCCTCCCCATGCTTCTGCGAGCCTTCGAGATGCCTTCGAGATGCCTCTTAGATAATTCCACCACCTTTTTCTTGTGCGCCATGAAGGGATGTGAGGAGGGGATTGGAGGCCAAGACTGGAACAAAATTCATGTAAAAGAAGTACCTGTGTACTGCAATTACATTATTAAAATAATGAAAGACAATAAAAATACAAACCGAATTAAGGTTGTTCTTGCTGAGAAAAAGTTGCAAAACCAATGGCTTGCGGAAAAACTTGGCAGAGATCAAGCAACCATTTCAAAATGGTGTGCCAATGCATGCCAGCCCCCCTTGGAAGTGTTGATACAGATTGCACAATGTTTAGTTAATATTAAAGAACCAATCCGTGTGTCGGAACACAATCCCTACAAAGAATAATGGCAAATAAGTCTTTCTCTTTATTTGATTTTTGTAAGAAACGAGCCGATAAGGTTCAAATCTTTGGCGAAGAGTCGCTCGATGAAGAAGGAAATGTAATTTCCTTTATAGATCAAGCTGCTCTCGTAACTCATTTCTTGCAGTTGCGACATTCAAAGGTTGATACACCATATGCCGGCAAAGCAGAAAGCATTCTTCATCTGTGGTATGAATTCATTCGTGGAGAACGTTCCCAACGCCCTAATGACTTTGTAGGTGTTGCAGAATCCGAGTATGGCTATCAAAACTATCTTTTCCCAGATTTGTTTCAAGAACCATTTCCTGCGCCAAAAAATCTAAAATTTACCTTCATTGACCTTTTTGCAGGTATTGGAGGATTCAGAATGGCTTTTCAAAATCTGGGAGGTGAATGTGTGTTCTCTTCTGAGTGGGATGAGCAAGCAAAGAAAACTTATTTCGCAAATTACGGGGAAGTCCCATTTGGCGATATTACAAAGGAATCTACAAAGAACAAGATTCCCAAAGATTTTGATATACTTTGTGCTGGATTTCCATGCCAAGCATTCTCTCTTGCTGGCAAGAAACTTGGGTTTGCAGAAACAAGAGGAACACTTTTCTTTGATGTTGCAGAGATTCTGCGTAGATACCAGCCAAAAGCATTCTTCTTGGAAAATGTTAAAGGTCTTGCTATTCACGACAAAGGAAAGACTCTTAAAACAATCTTGAACACATTGGACGAGGTTGGTTATATAGTACCAGAACCTCAAATTGTGAACGCTATGTACTTTGGAGTGCCACAGCATCGTGAAAGAATTTATATTGTTGGATTCCGCAAAGATTTGGGCTTGTCTGCAGAGGATTTTACCTATCCTGAGCAGAAAGAAGTTACCAAGAAATGGATTGACGTAAGAGAAGAAAAGCCTGTTCCTGCTAAGTATTATCTTTCAACTACATATCAACAGACATTGATAAACCACAAAGCGCGTCATGCAGCAAAAGGTAATGGATTTGGTTATGATATTATTCCAGACGATGGTGTATCTCATGCTATTGTGGTCGGAGGAATGGGGCGTGAAAGCAATCTTGTTATAGACTTCCGACAGAAGGATCTAACACCAACGACCAATATTAAAGGAACTGTAAATACAGATGGCTGGAGAAAAATGACGCCACGTGAATGGGCACGATTGCAAGGGTATCCCGACACATTCAAGATAGTTGTCTCAGATGCATCTGCATATAAACAATTTGGTAATAGTGTTGCAGTTCCTGCTATTCAAGCAACAGCAACACAATTGCTTAAGTCATTACAAGACAAAAAAATATTATAATATGGCGGTTTGGCAATTTAATCGAGGAGAATGGACTGAAGCATACGTGTTTATGCGTTTGCTCGGTGATGGACGTATATATGGAGCATCGTCTGACTTAACAAAAGATGACTCCTGTTATATAGATATTGTCGATATAATAAGAGACGAACCAGATAAAATTCTAATATTTGAGCGTTTTGTTGAAACTAATATTGCCTATATCAGAGCGTCTAAAGATGGAGAGGAAATAAATGTTGTAACTGCGCCTGAATTATCAGAGTATGCGCAGGTATTATATGACAGCATAAGAACATTGGCTGCAAACCGAGTTGTTGGAGTTGTAAACGTTCAAGAATATCTGGAATCACTTGGTGTAGATACACCAAAGGCAAATCTTTCTGAAGAAGCAAAAGAAAGATATGGTGCAAAAACTGATGTAATTATTACAAGTGAGGAATCTCTGGATCACTCTAGAACTACTGAAGGTTTTTCCGTTAAATCTCATATTGGTAGCCCCGCAACATTATTTAATTGCTCCCAAACATCAGGATTTACATTTTAAATTATAGGATGTGATGAAATGGGTATGCAGCAAATGAACGAGAAAGATTCTTTCCTCTCAATCATAAATGCAATAAAGGAGAATTATTCTCTTGAGTATGTGGGATGCAGGAATGAAGTTTTTGAACAAAATATCGCTATTGTGGACTCCCGAATGGAAGAAGTCCTCAGCACTGCTGTACTTGCACAATCTTCATATTACGGAGCATGCGATTCCGACGTAAAAGATGTCTGCAATAAGATGATAGAATTAAATCCTATAAACGTCAAGAATCCGCAGATGTTTTATCCTGCGAAGTTCAAAGATTTTCTTTTTGATTCATTTGCAGGTATGACAGCATCTTCAATATGGAATGGAAGAAAGAGGCTTACAGGTGGTTATATTGATGTGAGTCGCAATGGCGAGATGTTATATTATCGTGCCATGTCTGACGATATTTTTGGTAACTATCTATTTGAGAACACATATTTTGATCGCCCAGATAGAGGCGCTTGCAAAGATTTTGCAGTAGCCCAAGCCAAAGCCTATCTGGAAAATCGAGAATTAACAGAAGACGAAGTCAATGCTTTAATATACAAGAATGGAGTTTCTGGGACAAAAAAGGCAAAAAAAGGTGATTTCGGATATGTGTACAAGAGGAACAATGATTATTTCATTGATTTGAATTTCCAGATTAGATTTAGATAGAGTTGTTGTTAATTCACTATTCAGGAAAACACTCAACCTTCAGCAGACACCTTATTGGTCAGATCTATGAACTCTTGAACAGAGAGTTGCTCCGGACGGCGAGTGAAGATGGGGTCAGCGAGTAGGGGTGAGTCCTTGCCCAAAATCTGCTTCATGCCATTTCGCATCATCTTTCTGCGCATGGTGAAGACTGTCTTGACAATGCGTCTGAACAGTTGTTCGTCACATCCAAGAGTCTGTTTGTTGTTGCGGGTGAGTCTGATCACGGCACTTTTCACTTTTGGAGGAGGATTGAACACGTTCTCATTGACTGTGAATAAATACTCTACATCATACCAAGCTTGGATGAGCACGCTCAACACGCCATAGGTTTTATTTCCGGGGGAAGCGGCCATGCGTTCTGCAACCTCTTTTTGTATCATGCCTGTACAGCAAGGAATGAGGTCTCGGTTTTCCACCATCTTGAAAAAGATTTGGGAAGAGATGTTGTAAGGATAATTGCCTGTCAATACAAAAGGCTTTCCATCAAATACATCATGGAGATTCATCTTCAGAAAGTCTCCCTCAATGATATTGTCACTCAGGGCTGGAAAATGCTCGTGGAGATAGGGTACAGAGTCGAAGTCTATCTCCACTACCTTGAAAGGTCTTCCCTTTGGAAGAATATATTGTGTCAGCACACCCATGCCTGGTCCTACTTCTAAAACAGGAATGTCGGGACAAGCATCAATGGTGTCGGCTATGCGTTTGGCAACACTTAAATCTGTGAGAAAATGCTGACCTAAAAATTTCTTTGGTTTTACGCTGTCCATGAAAAATATATTTGATGAACTGATTTGTTCTTTTTTATTATTTATGTGGTTTCTCCTCTTCGGGAAGATAAATAAAATTCCTTTTCTCGTGCTAACTCGAATTTTATCGTTATCTTTGCATCATTATTGCGTGGACAAAGTTACGACATTTCTGGATGAACAGCAACAAAAAAAAGAAAAAAGCACTCAATATAGCCCTTCCTTTTGTGTTGGGAGGAGGCATCTTGTGGTGGATGTACCGTGACACGGACTTCCAGGCACTGGAAAAAACGGTTCTCCATGACATGAATTGGGGTTGGATGCTCTTTTCTTTAGTGTTTGGTGTAACAGCCCAGTTGTTTCGTGGCATCAGGTGGAAACAGGCACTTGAACCAATGGGCGAGCATCCCAAATTGATGGATTGCATTCATGCCGTGTTCATATCCTATGCGTCGAGTTTAATCATTCCTCGTAGTGGTGAATTAAGCAGGTGTGGCATCTTGTCAAAATATGATGGTGCGTCATTCTTGAAGGCTTTAGGCACAGTGGTCACAGAGAGGGTGATAGATTCACTGCTCATCTTGCTGATCACCTCAATCGTCATCCTTTCTCAGGTGGCTATCTTCGTGTCGTTCTTTGACCGTACGGGCACGGACATTCATGATATATTGAGTGGTTTCACCACTACGGGCTATATTGTGACAGCCATTTGCTTGGTCATCACGGTCGTGTTCCTCTGGGTGCTGATGCGTCGCTTTACCTTCATGGCGAAAATTAAAGACATGATGAGCAAGATGAAGGAGGGTGTCCTCTCTTTGAAGGGTGTGAAGAACAAATGGATGTTTGCCTTTTATACATTGGCTATATGGGCAAGCTATTTCATTCATTACTGGATGACTTTTAGGTGCTTTGCCTTTACTGAAAATCTTGGTTTCACAGTGGCTATTGTGAGTTTCATTGTAGGTAGCATCTCTGTGATTGTGCCCACGCCTAATGGAGCAGGACCTTGGCATTTTGCGGTAAAGACCATTCTGGTTTTATACGGTTTGGCAGATACAGATGCTGTGACTTTTGTGTTGATAGTCCACACCATCCAGACCGCCCTGATTCCCGTGCTTGGCATCTTCTCGCTGGTGGCATTGGGGCTTAGACCTGTAAAAGAATAAGAGAGACAAATCATAGAATTAATTAATCAATAAATAATAGAATTATGAATCCAATTGAAGAACTTGCTCCTAAAGTCGTTTGGAGAAACTTTTATGCGCTGACACAGATTCCTCGTCCATCAGGCCATACAGAGAAAGTGGCTCAGTTCCTGATCGATTTTGCAAAGCAGCACGATGCTGAGGCATGGATTGATGAGGCTGGCAATGTGATCATGAAGAAAGGTGCTACACCTGGCTATGAGGATCGCGAGACAACGGTGCTGCAGGCTCATATGGATATGGTGCCACAGAAGACAAAAGATTGTAAGCATAATTTTGAAACAGATCCGCTGGATGTGTATATTGATGGCGAATGGGTGACAGCCCGCAACACTACTCTTGGTTCAGACGATGGGATGGGTGTTGCTGCCGCTATGGCCATTATTGAGGATGATACAGTAGAGCATGGTCCACTTGAGGTGCTGATCACTCGTGATGAGGAAACTGGTATGGATGGTGCTTTTGGGCTGAAGGCTGGCGAACTGACAGGTAAATATCTGTTGAACATGGATTCTGAGACAGAAGGCGAAATCACGATAGGTTGTGCTGGCGGAGTGGACATTCTTTGTGAAATGGAATATCAGGAAATCAATGTTGAATCAGAAGGAATGCTATGCTACGATGTCACTATCAAGGGACTTCTTGGCGGGCACTCAGGCATTGAAATCCATAAGGGGCGTGCCAATGCCAACAAATTGATGGCTCGCCTCCTCTTTGCAGTGGTGAACACCAAGACCGCATGGCTTTGTAGTTGGCATGGTGGTAACATGCGCAACGCCATTCCACGTGAGTGTGAGGCGAAGGTTCTCGTACCGCAGGCCATGAAGGAAGAGTTCCTTGCATTGGTGGATAAGTGCAGGGCTATCTTTGAAGAAGAATACAAGGATGTGGAAGTAAAGGGCTTCCAGCTGACGGCTACTGAGGTGGATGAGATTCCATCTAAGGCAATTCCTGAAGACATTCAGGAAAATCTCATCAACGCAGTGATGGCTGCCCATGATGGTGTGTTGCGCTACACTCCTTCCATGCCAGAACTCGTGGAGACTTCTTGCAATCTCGCCATCATTGACATTGCGGCAGGCAAGGCTGAAGTCATCACCTTGGCTCGTTCTTCTTCTGACAGCATGAAGCAGTACCTGGCCAATCAGTACATTGCTTGCTTCTCTATGGCTGGCATGAAAGTAAATCTTGAAGGAGGATACAGTGGCTGGCAGCCTAATCCCCAAAGCCCATTGGTGGAGATGATGTCTGATATTTATGAGAAGATGTATGGCAAGCGTCCCGAGGTGGGTGCATGTCATGCGGGTCTTGAATGTGGCATCATCGGGGTGAACTATCCAGAGATGGACATGGCAAGTTACGGTCCTACACTTGTTAGCCCCCACACACCCAACGAAGCCTGCCTCATTCCAACTGTGGAGCGATTCTATGACTTTACACTCGAAATATTAAAGAATATTCCAAAGAAACAATAGCACTATGGCTCTAAACAAGAACAAAGACCTAAAGATGTATTATAGCATCAGTGAGGTGGCTAAGATGTTTAATGTGTCAGAAACGTTGCTCCGTTTTTGGGAAAAGGAATTTCCGAACATCAAACCGCAGAAGGGTGGACGTGGTGTTCGCCAATACACCAAGGCAGACCTTGAACAGGTGAAGCTTGTCTATCATCTTGTCAAGGAGCGTGGCATGACACTTCAAGGTGCTCGTGATGCAATAAAGCACAACACGAAGGGTGGCATCAACCGCAATATTGAGGTGATAGAGCGTTTGAAGGAGATTCGTTCAGAACTTCAGGCAATCAGCAAGGAAATGAACGAAATGGTGTGAGGTCTGAACAGATGTGCACATCTCCTCACCAGCAGATATATGGTTGGTGAGTAGCAACTATATGGTATTTACTCACGAACCATATAGTCTGAGAGAAAGAAACGACAATAAACAAAAAGAAAGGCAGCAATGAATGGATTTTTCATTGCTGCCTTTGTGTATGTTTAATGTGAGTTCTACTAATTTGGAAGATGATGCAGTTGGTTTGGATTGTTGGCACATCTTTTCAACCAGACTCTTTCCTTTCTTTTTTTTGTCATAATTCAAGGATAAATCCATCGACATTTGTATGCGGTGGAAGAAGGGCAAAGCGATTCTCGCAGATGGTGTCGCAGAGCAACTCTTCCAGGCAAGTGAACGATGTTTTACCAACTTTCCAAGATGTTTATATCTTCTTTATCTATCGTGATTTATGGATAGATGAAGATTCAAAGCCTATGAGGACAAAACTCACGCATGGTTCATGGACTATCGCACCATTGTTCATTAGCACTTGAAGCATTGTTCGTTGGCCATTGAAACAATGTTCGTTGGTCATTGAACAATTGTTCGTTGGCGCATGCAAAACGCTTCAATCATGTGTTTTGTCAAATGGCGGGGGAAACCAACCATTTTATCCTCACACACGCATGCTTTTATTTACCCTCTCCAATTATCATAGAGGTAGGGTGCTGTGATTCCATCGAACACACGCTATGTTTATATGCAGTTCTTAGTGATGAAGAACCTTTTCCGTGTTTTCAGTTCTTGGTTCTTTCACTATTCAAGCAATGTCACTCTTCTTTCTGCTTCTTCTCTGCGTCGTAAGCGGCAATCTTAGCCTTTACTTCCTTGAGATCGTCCTTGAGTTTGTCCATCTTGCGGTTGAGTTCTTCCACAAGTGCATTCCCTTGCTTGGATTTGCTACTCAAGTTGAGGAAACCAAGGTTGTTCTCGTAGGTCTTGATCTCATTGTTGAGAATGTCCAACTGACGAACGAGGCGAGCACGGATGTCGCCACTATTTCCACCCTTGATGCTTTCCTTGAAGCGATCAATGCGGTGCTTGGCTGCATTTTGGTTGGCAAATCCATAGAGGCGATCCATCTGCTCACGAAGCAATTTGTAGAGTTTGTCCTTTTCCTTAAATGGTACGTGACCAATCTTGTTCCACTCCTCTTGTGCCTCACGAAGCTTTGTGCGGAGATCACCCTCAAACTGCTCAGGCACAATGCCTGAAAGCATCTCGATGATGCTCTTCTTCTTCTCCATGTTGGCGCTCTGCTCCGAGTGGGCATCTTTGTTGGCATCCTTCTTTGCGGCGAAGAAAGCGTCGCATGCTTTATTGAAGCGTTCCCAAATCTGATCGCTGTATTTCTTTGGTACGGTGCCAATCTCTTTCCATTTCTTCTGAAGTTCCACGAGAGCCTCTGTCGTAGCCTTCCATTCTGTGCTGTCCTTGAGAGCCTCAGCCTTCTCTACAAGTTCAAGCTTGAGCGCATAATTCTGGTTGAGGTTATCACGCACACTTTGGAAATACTCGTTCTTGTGAGAGAAGAATTTGTCGCATGCTGCACGGAAGCGTTCGAAAATCTTGGTGTTCATCTTCTGTGGAGCATAGCCGATAGTCTTCCATTCAGCCTGAAGTGCGGTAATCTTTTCAGAAATGGTGTTCCATTCAGCAAAAGTCTTTAGACCTTCAATATCAAAACCTTCAATGGTCTCGCAGATAGCGGTCTTCTTGGCAAGATTGTCTTCTTCCTTCTGTTTGCGGGCTTCGAAGAACTCCTGGTGACGCTTGTTGATGACAGTGGATGCGTCCTTGAAACGAGTCCAGATCTGTTCTCTGAGGTCGTTGGCTACAGGACCAATCTCACGGAAATCCTGATGCAACTGCTGTAATTTGCGGAAAGCCACGATGATGTCAGTCTCTTCGGCCAACTTCTCAGCCTCTTCGCAGAGTGCGGTTTTGCGTTCAAGGTTTTTCTTGAAATCGTAAGCACGTAGTTCGTTGCTCAGTTTGAGCGTGTCGTAGAAAGCCTCCACCGCCTGCTGGTAAGTCTTCCAGAGGTTGGTTGCTTTGTCGGCTGGCACTTCCTTGATGTCGTTCCAGTTCTGTTGCAACTCCTTGAAGTCGTTGTAGCCACGGTTGATTTCATCAGGATTCTCAGTGATAGCCTTTATCTTTTCTATGATTTCGAGTTTCTTCTCATAGTTAGCCTCACGCTCATGCTCGAGGGCAGCAGTTGCAACGGCACGCTTTTCACGCAGTGCAGTCATCAGTTCCTTGAACTCTCCTTCTTCTGGATTGGGCTCTGGAGTATAATCCTCTGCGGCACCACCTTCTTCGATGAATTTCTTGTAGGCGTTATCTGCCTCTTGGCGATGAATACGGTAGAAGTTACTTTTGAGGCTGTCGAGTTCTTGGCGAGTTACCTCCTCGTCACTCTCTGACAATTCCTTCAGTCGATTGACTACTTCGGTCTTTGTCTCATAGGTGGCGATAGAAGTTGTAGAGGTTTCTGCCTGAGGCTCTGTTTCAGTTTCCTCGGCTACAGACTCTGTAACTGTCTCTACCTTGGGTTCGGAAACCTTCTCGGTCGCTGTCTCGGCAACAGTTTCTGTTGCGGACTCTGCTGTAGGATTAACTACAGGCTCCTCAGTGGGGTTCTGAATTTCAGTCATAATTAATAATGTTAATGTATTATATTAAGCATAATTGTATAGACATACACGACTGCTGCTGGAATGGCAAGCAACGAACTGTCAAATCGGTCGAGCATGCCCCCGTGTCCGGGAAGAATCTTGCCCGAATCCTTGATGCCCAATCTTCGCTTGAGCAATGACTCCACCAAGTCTCCCCATGTGCCAAATATGACAACAACGAGGGCAAACCCTGCCCACAGGAGATGGCTTGTGAGTGGTGTGAGGTTCTCTGCAAAAGGAATGAAAGATGCAACGATCTGCGATGTGGCCAGTGCCGTGAGCCCTCCACCGATGCTGCCTTCCCATGATTTGTGGGGAGAGATGCGAGGGAAGAGGCGGTGCTTGCCCAGCCATGAGCCAAATAGATAAGCTCCTGTGTCGCTTGCCCACAGGAAGATGAACAGCGACAGAGCATACCAAAAGTAGTAGGTCACGGCTGTTGGGGTGCTGATGAAGCATAGCGTGTTGAGCGAAGCAAATGGCAGCGCAATATACAATTGAGCCATGAAAGTCATAGCCCAGTTGGAGATATTCTCTGGTCTATCGAGGTAGATTTCTGACACCAGAAGATAGATGATGGAGATCAGGTATGGAATGAACACCTCTGATCCCATGATGTTGGTGTTGAAAGCCCATACGGCAACAAAGAGATAGACACCTGCTGTCGTTGTGATGAACCTGTTCACCTGCAAGTTCATGTGACGATTGACAATGGTGGTAAACTCCCAAATCATCAATGCTGTGATAACAGCAAAGAGTATCAGGAAGGAGTAGGGATGCCAGATGATTCCACCTACAAGGAGGATGACAAATAATGCACCCGTGACGGTACGTATGATCAAATTCTTCACGCTTCGTAAGGTTTGTTGGTTTCAGAACTTGGGTCTGAAATGTTGGGTTGGTCTGATGAAGATGGCTGATTGGCAGTAGCGTTGGTGTCTTGTTCTGCTCCTTTTGCTTTTTCTGCTTTCTCAATCACAGCCTGCACAATTTTCTGACGAATGATTTCTTCATTCTCTTTCTTATGATCAGTCTGTCCATCCTTTGCAGCTTCACCTTGATTCTTCTTTTCTTCTTCAACATTTGCTGCCAGAATCTCGTCTGTACGGGAAGTCCAAGGGCGTTTACCAAAGATTTCCTCAAGGTCTTCTGCAAAGATAACCTCTCTGTCAATCAAGAGTTGAGCCAACTTGGCATGGCCTTCCTTGTGCTCAAGCAAAACTTTTTTTGCTCGTTCATATTCCCCCGCAATGAGAGTCCTGACTTCTTCGTCAATGGTCTCAGCAGTTTTTTCACTATAAGGCTTGCTGAACTGGTATTCCTGATTGTCGTAGTAGCAAAGGTTTGGTAACTTGTTACCCATACCTGCATAGGCAATCATTCCATAAGCGCGCTTGGTTACTTTCTCCAAGTCGTTCATGGCACCAGTGGAGATGCGTCCTGTGCAGATTTCTTCTGCTGCACGACCTCCCAAGGTGGCACATATCTCATCAAGAATTTCTTCTTTCGTTGAAATCTGTCTTTCTTCAGGCATATACCATGCAGCACCAAGAGCCTGACCACGTGGCACAATGGTCACCTTCACCAATGGATTGGCATATTCCAAGAACCAGGAAATGGTGGCGTGCCCTGCTTCGTGGAGAGCGATGGTGCGCTTCTCATTTACGGTGAGCAGTTTGCTTTTCTTTTCCAATCCGCCAATGATGCGATCCACCGCATCAAGGAAACATTGCTTGTCCACCCAATCCTTATTGTTGCGTGCGGCAATGAGTGCAGCCTCATTGCATACATTGGCAATATCTGCACCAGAGAATCCTGGAGTTTGACGAGCCAACTGATCTACGTCCACAGTCTCATCAATCTTCAGCGGACGAAGGTGCACCATGAATATTTCCTTGCGCTCATTCAAGTCTGGTAAATCAACATGAATCTGTCGGTCGAAACGTCCGGCACGAAGCAATGCCTTGTCAAGAATGTCGGCACGGTTGGTGGCAGCCATGATGATGATACCGCTATTTGTGCCAAAACCGTCCATCTCTGTGAGCAACTGGTTCAACGTGTTTTCACGCTCATCATTACCGCCCATAGAAGCAGTTTTTCCACGAGCACGTCCAATGGCATCAATCTCGTCGATGAAGATGATGCATGGGGCTTTGGCCTTGGCCTGTTGGAAGAGGTCACGAACACGGCTCGCTCCCACACCAACAAACATTTCCACGAATTCAGAACCTGACAGGGAGAAGAATGGTACACCTGCTTCACCTGCCACTGCTTTTGCCAGCAAGGTCTTACCAGTTCCTGGAGGGCCTACGAGGAGTGCGCCCTTTGGTATTTTACCTCCCAATGTGGTGAACTTCTCAGGCTTCTTCAAGAAATCCACGATTTCCTGTACCTCCAGTTTTGCTCCTTCTTGTCCAGCAACATCCTTAAATGTGATCTGTGGGGCGTTCTTGTCATCTTTCTCAAAGAGTTGAGCCTTTGATTTTCCTACAGAGAAGATGCCTCCACCACCCATGATGCCTCCACCGCTGCCCATGCCTCTCATCACAAAGATCCAAATAAGCACAATGATGATGATAGGGGCGAAGTTCCACAAGAGGTTGCTGAAGAAATTGTTGTCACGCTCGTATGAAACCTTACCCTTGAATGTGCCTTCCTTTTGTTGGGCATCAAGGAAAGACTCTAAATTTTCGATAGAACCGAACTCCACCTTGATGCGTGGTGATTTCTTGTTCTTATTGATAGAACCGAACACCTGCTTGTCGTGTTTTGAATCTACAGCAAGGGTGAGTGTGTTGTCATCCTTGTTTACAAGCACATCAGCCACATAGCCCTTCACTACAAATTCCTTGAATGTAGTGTAGTCCACCGTGCGTGAAGATGAGTTGTCATGACGCGTGAAGACCAAGAAGGCCAATCCTCCAATGAGCAGGATGTAAAGCCATGTGAAGTTGAAACGAGGCTTTTGCATTCTGTTGTTATTGTTGCTGTTAATGTTATTATTCATGTGTCTTAATCAATGTCTGGTATGTCTGTGATTTTAGCATCTTCCCAAAGATTGTCCACGTCGTAGAACTCACGAGCGTCAGGCACAAAAAGATGCACTACTACGTCGATATAGTCAAGTGCCACCCAAAGGTTGTTGCGTGTGCCGTCCACAGCAGATGGACGAGCATTAGCATCCTTTTTAGAGAACTCCCTCACAGAATCGGTGAGGGCGGACACTTGGCTGGGAGAGTAACCTTCTCCTATGACCAAATATTTTGTGATGGTGTCATCAATGCCTTCAAGATTGACCACACGGATTTTCTTTCCTTTCTTTTCCTGAATGCCTGCGATGCAAGCCTTTACTAACTTTTCGTTTTCTGTCATTTAATATAATAATGTATATCGGTTTTCTCTTATTGACTTAAAAACAGGTTCCGTCTTTCTCCGAAATCCAATCTTTTTGTCTTTTCAAACACTTCTTAGTTTTCTTCTTGTTCTCTTTTCTTCTTTTCCTCTATCATCTGGAAGTCTTTAGGCCTGAGCACGAAGTTGCTGCCCAGATACTTCTCCTTCACAATAGGATTTCCTGCCAGTTCTGTTGGAGTCCCTTTGAAGAGAATGCGTCCTTCAAACAGCAAGTATGCTCTATCGGTGATGCAGAGTGTCTCCTGCACATTATGGTCGGTGATGAGGATGCCAATGTTGCGGTCTTTTAATTTCCATACCACATATTGGATGTCCTCCACGGCGATAGGGTCCACACCAGCAAAAGGTTCATCCAGCATGATGAACTTTGGGTCGATGGCAAGACAGCGGGCAATCTCGCAACGCCTTCTTTCACCACCCGACAACTGATTGCCTTTGTTCTTTCTTACTTTCTGTAGGTTAAACTCATTCAGCAGTTGCTCCAGATGTTCATTCTGTTCTTCTGTGGACTTATACTTCATTTCCAACACAGTCTTGATATTGTCCTCCACACTCATGGTGCGGAAAACACTTGCCTCCTGAGCCAGATAGCCCACACCCTTCTTGGCACGAGATGAAACAGGGTCTTTCGTTATTTCCTCATCATTGATAAACACCTGTCCACTGTTGGGTATCACCAGTCCTGTGGTCATGTAGAACGAAGTGGTCTTTCCTGCTCCGTTAGGTCCTAACAATCCTACAATCTCACCTTGACGCACACTGATGGACACATGATTTGCCACCGTACGCTTTCCATATATCTTTACAAGGTCACGAGTATAAAGAGTGTTTCTTTCATCAGAAAATTCTGGTATGCCCTCGTCACCTGCATTGTTGCTAATGTATGGTCTTTTTAACTCCATAAGAAATCAAATTAGTTACAAAATTACGAATTGTTTGTTGATTAGTCCCATTATAAAAGAAAAAACTATGTTAAAACGCCTTCTTTTGATAGAAAATGACTACTTTTGCGAATGTTTTGCTATTTGTAAATCATTAAAACGCAATAAAGTGCTTTCAATAAAGACAGGATTAACACATTTAGGCAAGTACGTCATGTTAATGGGGCGTGTGTTGTCTACCCCCGACAGGTGGAGAATGTTCTTAAAGCAGTACGTCACCGAAATGTATCAGTTGGGTTATAACTCCATCGGTATCGTTTTGATCATCTCATTCTTCATTGGAGCGGTTATCTGTTTGCAGATAAAACTGAACATTCAGAGCCCGTGGATGCCTCGTATGGTTGTGGGTTACACAACCCGTGAGATTATGCTTTTGGAGTTCTCCTCCAGCATCATGTGTCTGATTCTTGCAGGAAAGGTGGGATCTAATATAGCCTCGGAGATTGGCACCATGCGCATCACTCAGCAGATTGATGCACTTGACATTATGGGTGTCAATTCTGCCAATTACCTCATCCTTCCTAAAATCATGGGACTGATGACCATCATGCCATTGCTTGTCACCTTGAGTGTGGCTGCTGGTATAGGTGGAGCGTATGCCACCTCTTTGTTGGGTACAACCACGGTGCCAGAACTCACCGAAGGCTTTCGTTACGAGTTCAATCAGTGGTTCTTCTGGTGTGGTATGATCAAGGCTGTTGTCTATGCCTTCATCATCACCAGTGTGTCTGCCTATAAGGGCTACACTGTAGAAGGTGGCAGTGTGGAGGTTGGCAAGTCAAGCACCGATGCTGTTGTGCAAAGCAGCGTGCTTGTGCTCTTTTCCGATATATTCCTCACCAACATGCTCACTTGATAATTTGTCTGCAAGTTCCCAAAGGTATTATAAACTCCCTTCGGGGAAAACCGACAACGAATATGATTAAAGTAGAACATCTATATAAAAGTTTTGAAGATCGTGAGGTGTTGCACGACATCAATGCCACCTTTCGTGATGGTGAGGTCAATCTCATCATTGGTCAGAGTGGTAGTGGTAAGACCGTGCTGATGAAGAATATTGTGGGTTTGCTCACACCTACACAAGGTAGCGTCTTCTATGATGACAGGGATTTTGTGGCTTTGACCAAAAAGGAAAAGATTGTCCTTCGTCGTGAAATGGGCATGATATTCCAGAGTGCAGCCCTGTTTGATTCCATGACTGTGCTCGACAATGTGATGTTTCCTCTCAACATGTTCTCTTTTGATTCCTATGAGGATAGAAAGAAACGTGCTCTTGATTGCTTGGCTCGTGTCAATCTTCAAGGAGCGGAAAAGAAATTTCCTGGCGAGATCTCTGGAGGTATGCAGAAGCGTGTGGCAATAGCCCGTGCCATTGTCTTGCAACCTAAATATCTCTTCTGTGATGAACCGAACTCAGGTCTTGACCCAAAGACAAGTATTGTGATTGACGAACTCATTGCAGGCATCACGCACGAGGATAAGATTACAACAATGGTCAATACCCATGACATGAACTCCGTGATGGGTATAGGTGAGAATATTACCTTTATTTGTGAGGGAAGGGCTGCTTGGCAAGGTAGCAACAAGGAGATCATGGATGCTACCAACAAGAATTTGGAAGACTTCATCTTTGCCAGCGACATCCTTCGCCAGGCCAAACAGCTACACGATCAGCACAAGGTCAATCCTGCAGGTAACATACAATAAAATCAGAAGTTAGCATGATTGTATGTATTGCAGAGAAACCGAGTGTGGCGCGCGACATTGCTAACGTGTTGGGTGCTCATGAATCCAAACAAGGATATATAGAAGGCAATGGTTATCAGGTCACTTGGACTTTTGGTCACCTTTGTGAATTGAAAGAACCTGATGAATACAATGCTCGATGGAAGCGTTGGGATTTATGGGATCTTCCAATGATTCCTGCTCGTTATGGCATTCGTCTCAAGGATGATGAGGGTGTGAAGCGTCAGTTTGCTACGATAGAGAAACTCATGAAGGTTGCTGATGGCATCATCAACTGTGGTGATGCTGGTCAGGAGGGTGAACTCATCCAGCGATGGGTGATGCAGAAGGCTGGTGTCAAATGTCCTGTCAAACGTTTGTGGATTTCTTCCTTGACGGAAGAGTCCATACGTGAGGGTTTCCAACAACTTAAAGATCAGATAGAATACCAATCACTCTATGAGGCAGGGCTCTGCCGCGCCATTGGAGACTGGACTCTCGGCATGAATGCCACTCGTCTTTATACACTTAAGTATGGTCAGCAGAAGCAAGTGCTTTCCATTGGGCGTGTCCAGACACCTACTTTAGCGCTGATTGTTCGTCGCCAACAGGATATTGAGAGTTTTGTTCCTAAACAAAGCTGGGTGCTGTCCACGCTCTATCGCGATACCAAGTTTACAGCTATTGCTCATGATGAGGAAGCAGAAGCGGAAGATGCTGCAGAGGTGAGGGCTGCAGCCGAACAGGGCAAAACCATCAAGAGCAAAGGACCTATTTACCGCCAGATTGAATACCTCACAAAAGAAGAAGGTGAAAAGGTTCTGCATGTGATAAAGGATGAGCCTTTCAAGGTATTTGATGTGCAGAAAAAGAAAGGAACAGAAGCCCCTCCTCGTCTCTACGACCTCACATCTCTTCAGGTGGACTGCAACCGCAAGTTTGGCTATTCGGCCGATCAGACATTGCAACTGATTCAGAGTCTTTATGAGAAAAAGTTCACGACCTATCCACGTGTGGACACCACTTATTTGAGTGATGATATATATGTTAAGTGTCCACAGACTCTCGCAGGACTTAAAGGATACGAACAATATGTTCAGCCCTTGCAAGGAAAAACCTTGCCTAAGTCAAAGAAAGTCTTCGACTCCTCCAAGGTGACCGACCACCACGCCATCATTCCTACTGGTGTACCTGCTGTGAGTCTTACAGACATGGAGCGACGTGTTTATGACCTCGTTACCCGTGCTTTCATTGCTGTCTTCTACCCTGATTGCAGATTTGAGACCACAACAGTGTTTGGTGAGGTTACCCCTGATAGCATGGATTCCGTTCTCTTCCGCACCAGTGGACGTGCCATCATTGATGAGGGATGGAAAGTGATTTATAAGAAGAATACCGCAGATGTAGCGGACGATGAGGAAGACAAGTCTGACGAAGATGACGGTTCCCTGCCTGTCTTTACTTTTGGAGAGAGTGGGCCGCACCTCCCAATGTTGTCTGAGAAATGGACTCAGCCTCCTAAGCCTTACACCGAGGCAACGCTTCTGCGTGCCATGGAGACGGCTGGGAAGTTTGTGGATAACGAGGAACTTCGTGATGCCATGAAGGAGAATGGCATTGGGCGTCCTTCCACTCGTGCCGCCATCATAGAGACACTCTTCAAACGCCGATATATTCGTAAGGAACGTAAAAACCTCATCGCTACTCCCACAGGCGTTGAACTGATTGGCATTATTCATGAGGAACTTCTCAAGAGTGCCGAACTCACAGGTCTTTGGGAAAAGAAACTGCGTGAGATAGAAAAGCGTCAGTACGATGCCAAGACTTTTGTGGAAGAACTCAAGCAGATGGTGACAGAATTGATTGATCAGGTGCGCAATGACTCTTCCAACCGACATGTGGCAGTTACCACCGAAGATGATCTCAAGAAGAAAAAGACAAAGCCTGCTCCTAAATCAGCCAATAAGCCTGCTAAATCCACAACCTCAAAGTCTGTTTCAGGCAGTACGGCTGCTCATCCATCAGTTGCTCCTACTCCCAACAACAATGTCCCAGCAGGCTTCCAACCCAAGAAAACTGTCCCCAAACAGGCTGTAGGTCTTTCCAAATCTACCGAGGAGGTGAAGGCTTCCTACCATCCAGACGACATGATAGGCATGCCATGCCCTGTATGTGGTCAAGGTCAGATTGTCAAGGGAAAGAGTGCCTATGGCTGTTCACGCTGGCGTGAGGGATGTGCCTATCGCCTGCCTTTCGATGAGGCTATGGGCTAAGGTCTTCCCACATCATGAATACAATAAGGCTTCATACAATAATTGAGCCTTATTTTCGTTTTTAGAAGTATGACACGTCATATACTCTATATATTCCTTTCCTGTTCAATACTCTTGCTCGTGCTCATGTCATGTAGCAACGAGGCAATAGCCTTCAAGAAAGCAGAGCAGAGTTATGCTCTTGGTGAATACTACGTGGCTTCCACTCTCTACAAGAAGTCTTATACACGCACTCCTCCCAAAGAAAGAGAGAAACGCTCCATTCGTGCCTTCAAGATGGGAGAGTGCTACCGCCATATTGGTTATACGCAAAAGGCAGTGGCTGCCTATCAGAATGCCATCCGCTACAATACTTCGGATAGTTTGGCATATATTCATTTGGGTCGCCAGCAGTTGAAGGCAGGTCAGTACAAGCAGGCGGCTCAAAGCCTCAATCAGTATCTCGAATTTGATCCAGGCAACGAACTGGCTCGTAGCGGTCTGCTCTCTGCCGAACTCGGACCTCAGTGGAAGGCAAAGCCCAATCAGTATAAGGTCAAAAGAGAACCTCTCTTCAATTCACGCCGTTCTGACTACAGCCCGATGCTGATGGGTGATGACTCTGATCAGATCATTCTTTCCTCTACTCGCAAGGAAGCAACAGGTGATGATATTTCAGGCATCACAGGCGTGAAGTTTAGCGATCTCTTCTTTTCCAGAAAGAATGAACAGGGCAAGTGGCAGACAGTGCAGGTCATAGAGAGTGAGATCAATACAGAATATGACGAGGGTGCATCCTGTCTCAGTCCTGATGGGAAGACCATGTACTTCACTCGTTGTTCCTCCGACCCGTCTTATCCTCGATATGCTGAGATATGGCAATCCCAGCGTAGCGATGCCTCTTGGAGTAAACCTACCAAGTGTGACATCTCTCGCGACACCCTCTCCTCCTTTGCTCATCCCGCAGTGAGTCCTGATGGTCTGTGGCTCTACTTCGTCAGCGATTTCCCTGGTGGAGAAGGTGGACTCGACATTTGGCGCACTCGTATTCTCAGCAATGGCTTTGGCGGAATGGAAAACCTCGGTCGTCCCATCAATACTGCAGGTGATGAGATGTTTCCTTCCTTTCGCCCCAATGGCGATTTCTACTTCTCCTCAGATGGTCATCCCGGCATGGGAGGTCTTGACATCTTCATTGCTTATGAAGACTCTGTGCGAGGTATGATAGTGGAGAATCTGCAATACCCGCTTAATTCCTCTGCCGACGACTTTGGCATGACCTTTGAGGGTGTGCACAATCGTGGCTTCTTCTCCTCGTCCAGAGGTGATGGAAAAGGCTGGGAGCATATCTATTCCTTCGAGTGTCCTGAAATCTTGCAGACTGTGACGGGGTGGGTGTATGAGAAGGACGGTTATGAACTTCCAGAGGCTCAAGTCTATATGGTGGGCAATGATGGCACGAACCTCAAACTCTCCGTGCGTGGTGATGGCTCTTTCACTCAGGTGCTGAAGCCTGGTGTGGACTACGTGTTCTTAGGCACTTGCAAGGGTTTTCTGAATGTTAAAAATGAGATACGGGTGGATGATGCGGAGGAAAGTCATGATTTTGTCCTCCAGTTCCCATTGCCACCAATCAATATACCAGTCTTGATAGATAATATCTTCTATGAGTTTGACAAGGCTGATCTCACGCCCGAATCTACTGAGGCACTCGACAGACTTGTGGTCATGATGAATGAGAATGCCAATATCACGATTGAACTCTCAGCCCATTGTGACTACCGAGGCAACGACTCCTACAACCAGCGTCTATCTCAGCGCCGTGCTGAATCTGTGGTGCGTTACCTCATCCAGCACGGAGTGGCTAAAGATCGTCTTACAGCCGTGGGATATGGTGAGTCGCGTCCAAAGATTATATCTAAGAAATTGGCTGAGACTCTTTTGACTGGAGACCCCAAGGTGGAGGTGCAGGAGAACGACACCTTGACAGAGGCTTATATTCTCGATGTCAAAGACGAGAAGAAACAAGAAGTGCTCAATGCCCTCAACCGTCGCACGGAGTTCCGTGTGCTTCGCACCACCTATGGCACAACATTCAGTGAGTATAATCCAGAGGAGGAAGCAAGGAAGGCTGCTGCCAAACGTAAGGAAGAAGAGGTGAAAAATGAAGATGGAAACTTCATTTTCTAAGTAAAAAGTGAAGAGTGAAGAGTGAACAGTGAAAAAATATAAGTTTTGATTGTTTACGAAAATCTCACAATGCTTATATATTCTTCCAAGTTCTTATAGGTAATATATATATCACTTTCCACTCTTCACTTTTCACTAAAAGAGGGTGTGTCAAAATAGGCACATCCTTTTTTTATATCAAAGCCCCGACTTTCTCAAGCCAGGGCTTCGTTATGTCGTAAAGTTTTCGTATCTTTACAACATGCAATATAAAACGCAACAAAG
>JAAYDO010000073.1 GCA_012729225.1 Bacteroidales bacterium
CTTTGTTGCGTTTTATATTGCATGTTGTAAAGATACGAAAACTTTACGACATAACGAAGCCCTGGCTTGAGAAAGTCGGGGCTTTGATATAAAAAAAGGATGTGCCTATTTTGACACACCCTCTTCTCTATTACTATTCATGAGTTCGTGTGATTAGAAAGGGTCTGCCTGATTGAGGCTTGATGGGAGCACCCATCTCTGACTTCTCCACATCATTGGCATCAAGCTTGAAGAGCATGAAGTTTGGATTCTGCTCTGTGCAAGGAGTCCATTCACCACCCTGCTTACCATTAGGATCACTATATTTAGCGAAGTTAGTCCATGCAGTGAGCATCTTCTCAGAGAGATCCCAGTCGCCCTTTGTCCAAGGACGCCAGCAATGCTTGAGAGACTTAAACACAAACCAAAGGTCGGAAGAGTGGAAAGCACCTCTCAATCGGTTGGTCACCTCAGGACGTGAGCCATCATCAGGAAGAGGACGTGCAAACTCATATGCCCAAGCCTTACCACCCTTGCTCTGGCGCACCTTGCAGAACTCTGCAATACCTGGCGCCATGTTACCCATATCATTGAGGGTGTAGCCAATCATATAAGGCACATCTGCCAAAGATCCATCACGAGTGGCCTTGTCGAAACTCTGCATGCTCACGTAGCCGTCCACGATAGGACGACCCTGAAGGAAGACATCCTCTTTGGTCACTTGATTGTAGAAGTGACCAACTGTGTACATCACCTCTGTAGCAGCCTGTCGCAACTTCTTCAAGTCTGTCAAACCTGCCCAGTCCATCACCTTCTTAGTTGCAAGTTCCGACTCCTGAAGAGTTGGGTTATAAGTGAAGAAGCGATTGGTTGGGGTTGCAGACTTTGCCGCCTCTCCATCCTTGGCTGGCACATCAATGCCACCACCACTCATGATCACAGCCTTGTGGAAGAGACCACGAGCCAAAGGAGACTCACAGATTGTTCTCACACTGCCTGCTCCCGCACTCTGTCCAAAGATGGTCACATTGTTGGGATCACCACCAAACTGAGCAATATTTTCTTTAATCCACTTGAGAGATTGAATCTGGTCGAGGATGCCATAGTTGCCTGAAACACGGTGAGGACTCTCCGCTGACAGTTCTGGATGAGTCATAAAGCCAAAGATGCCCAAACGATAGTTGATAGAAACAAGCACCACGTCCTTATTTGCCCACTCCTGACCATCAAATTCTGGCTCTGAGCCCCAACCTTCACGGAAACCTCCTCCATGAATCCAAAGTGCTACAGGAAGCTTTTTAGAAGCATTGCCAGGCGCTTTGGTCCAAACGTTCAAATACAAGCAATCCTCACTGTATGGAGACTCATCTCCATAGCCCCACTCGGAAGTGTAGCCACCAGGATAGTGGACTGCCTGATAGCCCGGATGACCGAACTTGTCTGCCATCTTCACACCTTTCCATGCCACTACAGGCTGTGGTTCTTTCCAACGCAAATCACCAATGGGAGGCGCAGCATAAGGAATGCCTTTATACACATAAACACCTGGTATCTCGGCAGAGACACCTTTCACCTGACCACCTTCGATGGTCAATACGGGACTGTTCTGAGCCTGGCCACAGAGGCAAGACATCATGAGCGAAAAGCCCAACAAAATTTTCTTCATGTTACAAAAATAATTAGGTTGTAAAAATAGGATAGTTCTTTTAGATTGACTACATCTGCGCACAAAGATAGGAAGAAATTTGCAAAGCATCAGCATTTTCTTTTGAAATAAAGTATTTTATTTGTTCAACCTCTACTTTTTCACTATATTCGCAACAAAAATATAACAATCATCTATTTACCTATCAAGGATGTGTCATCTGTCAAAAAATTCCCTGAGACAGAACACTCCCTTTCAATTAGACAACCAAACATGAAAAAGTTTGCAACATTTCTAAGTGCCATGGCTTTTGTGGCAACGGTATCGACGGCAACGCCATTCTTCAAAAACACAGGTGAATCCAAGTACAGCATCAAGGTAGGAGAACTCACCATGATCATTGACGCAAATGGAGGAGGAAAGATTCTTTCCTTCAAATACAAGGACACCGAGGTCATCTCACAATCTCGGATGCCAGAGAGCTTCGGAAGTACTTTCTGGACCAGCCCTCAAAAAGAATGGAACTGGCCGCCTGTATCAGAGTTTGACAAACAGCCCTACACGGTGGAAGAGACTGAAAACGCCCTCATCATGACCAGTAAAATGTCGGAGAAACTCCAATACAGCATCAAGAAAGAATTCAGAATTGACGCTAAAAAGAATGCCATTCTGGTCACCTATTCCATTATTAATAATGCCAATGAGACTCGCAAAGTAGCACCATGGGAAATCACACGTATACCCAACGAAGGAATGATATTCTTCGATGCACCGACCGACCAGATTACGCCTAAAAATCTAATGCCTTTCCTGCCTGCATACGGCATCTCCTGGTATCATACTGACACAGCCAATGGAAACCGAAAAATCAATGCTGACGGCAAAGGATGGCTGGCTTATCTCAACAACGGACTTTTGATGATCAAAGCCTTCCAAGACCTCAAAGCAGAAGAACCTGCACCAGAAGAGGCCGAGATACAGGTATATGTGAACCGTGGCAAAAGCTATATAGAATTGGAGAGCCAAGGTGCATACACTGAACTAAAATCAGGAGAATCCCTCTCATGGACTGTAAAATGGTATCTAACACCTTACAAGGGCGAAACAACACCCAACAAGGAATTGATCAAGATAGTCAAGAAGATGATCAAATAAGAAACTGTCGGTTTATCTCCAAAAGAATTCTCTATGAAACGTCAATTATCACACAAAATCTTTTCGTGCCTTCTGGTCTTGCTCCCAACAGGTTCATCCTTTGCTCAAACTAAGGTAGTCTCTCACCCAGCCTATTTGACTGGCGGCATAGGACTTGGAAGCAATTCAGGGTTGGAACGTGTTGAATTCTATAAAGATTCTACTATATTGGTGGCGTCGCTTTACGATATATATGGCAGGAATCCAATTAAACAGGGTACACTGCAAAAACCTATCTGGCTAACAACGGGAAGAGACAGCCTGCCACTGCTATCTGCAGTCGCTTATAGCAGCACCTGGACTGAAGACTCAGCGCGTGTATTGGCTATGGGCGAGAAGTTCACCTATCATCGACACGATTCGCTTCGACTCGTATTTCCACCGTTACCAAAGAAAGCGGAAACCTTCGATTTCAACGGACAAAAGGAAAGAGGAGCCGATCTTATTAACGGTATCCGCACAGATGGCAAGTCTTATTCATCGTTAATCCAACCAGAAGGACTGCCACGGCTTCAAGGCACTCTTCCTGCATGGCAGCATTGCTATGCACCTGCTGTCATTCGTGGAAAAGTACATGGATGGCCCACCAATCGCAAATTTTTCCCTAGTTATTGGGGAAACCGCAATAATATCAAGCAAGATGCTTCTCCAGAAGTAACATCAGATTCGTTAGGCAACTTCAACATACGTTGGAATCTTGCCTACCCACTGACGTTCGGTATGGGAGTAACCTCATGTTCGGTCGGTTTAGTTCTTTGTCCTGGCGATACCATAGACATTGATTATGACCTACAGACTGCATCGCAATATCAGTATGAGGACAAAGACCTTCAGCAAAAATTGACAGCAAATGCACTCCATGTCAAAGGTGGATTATCTGGACTATTAGGTTGCGATCAACTCATAGGCGAATATATGCCAAGCGGTTGGAGCAAGGAGAGGATTGATACAGTGCATGCCATGACCTATGCAGAGTTTCGTGAATGGCAATGGAAAGAGCACCTCAATCGTCTGGCAACCTTCAAGACGTTATCCCTTTCATCAGGCGAGATGGAGTATGCCCAGATGCAGAGTGAAGATTTTTACATGGGTAATTGCAAGCTCTATCCAACACTATGTTCATGGAGGGAGTCTGTGGACTCAGCTACGATGGCAAGACCTGAACGACAGGTAACGCTGGTAGATCCACATGCTCAGGAACTCATATTTCCTCATACACTGAATTGGGCTTACGTGAACACAGACACTGTGACACTCGCCTATCTGAGAGACAATGGCCTGACTGAAACTCCTGTGGGGAAATGGCTGACTGAGCTCATGTGTGCCAATGAAATCGTGGCACGCGTAAAAGCTGCACAAGCAGTGAGTGACAGTGAGTTGAGCATGCTTTCTCAAGAGTTTCTCCAACCCATACATGAAATACGGGCACAGTTGGCTCCAAAGGAAGACGCAGATCAGGCATGGACACCTCAAGGATCGCCAGACACCTATATTCAACAGATAGTGAAACGTCATCCAGGCAAGGTGGTCTTCATTGACTTCTGGGCAACTTGGTGCGGACCATGCAGGATGGGTATCAGTGAGATGGAGAAAGTCAAGTCGTCATTGGAACAAAAGGGCGTGGACTTTGTCTATATCACAGACAATACTTCAACCACGGAGGGATATCTTGAAATGAAATCCAGTCA